>QNEG01000146.1 GCA_003645115.1 bacterium
CCTCTGATATTAGCTCTTTCGACATTAAAATCGACCCCGACTTAGTGGCTGGAATAGTCCCTGAACAATTTTTAGTGTTATTCGATGTGGAAAATTTGGTGAAACTGGAATGAGTGAGAAAAATAACAAAAATGTTAGTCTGGGAAAAATTGTGATTGCTCAAGCACCCGCGGTTTTGATTACTGCCGGAATAGGTTCTTGTGTGATGCTATGTTTGTATCATCCTGATACCAAGACAGGTGGAGCAGCACATATTATGCTTCCACACCAAAACGATAGACCATTGGATAAATCGAAACCAGCAAAATATGCCGATGTTGGAACAGAAAATATACTAAATAAGTTTAAAAGAAGAGGAATAGAATTGGAAACATTAAAGGCAAAACTTGTTGGCGGTGCTCAATTATTCCATTATTATCAGGTGCCCAATATCGGTGAGCAAAATATCAGGACTATAAAGAAAATACTCCGAGAACACAAAATCCCTATCGTAGGATATGCAGTGGGCGGACATTCTGGAAGATCGGTATGGTTCTACTGCGAGGATGGAAAAGTAATCGTTCGGTCGAGGTTTAATGAAAAACTCGAAATATAAAGGATGGAGGATATAAAATGGGAAAGAAAATATTAATAGTAGATGATGCTCGGATGATGAGATTAATGCTTCGAAATATACTCGAAGATGCGGGTTATGAAGTGGTCGGTGAGGCTGAAACTGGAACGGAAGCACTGATTAAATTTTCCTTGCTCAAACCAGATTTGACATTGCTGGATATAATAATTCCCGAAATCGAGGGAAATGTAGTTCTGGGTAGAGTGCTAAAACAAAATCCCGATGCCAAAGTTCTCATAATTAGTGCGGTAGGGCAGAGATTGTTAGTGGATAAAGCATTGAAATCAGGCGCAGCAGGTTATATAGTCAAACCATTTAATCCCGAGGATGTGATTAGCGAAATCAAAAGAATACTTGGAGAATAAATCGAATGGCTCTGGATAAATCTAAATATCTAAAGTTCTTTTTCTCCGAATCTGAGGAACTATTGACTAAACTAAACCAGCAACTTGTCGAGCTGGAAAAGGATTATTCCAACAAGGAAATAATAAACGAGATATTCCGGATTACTCACACTATCAAGGGAAATGCAGCAGCTGTAGGTTTCGAAGTGGTCAGTGCATTCGCTCACGCTCTCGAGGATATTTTCGACAAAATTCGTAATGATAAAATAGAATTCACCACAGAACTCGCCAATATCGTATTTTCTGCAATCGACCAATTCGACAACATATTTTCGAAATTGAAAGAGACCGGCAATGAACCGGCTGAATTGCCAGAAATTGCTCGCAAATTAAGAAAAATACAAACTGGTGTAGAGGTCGAGGAAATTACCAAAAAGGAAACACCACCATCAGTTGAAATAGAAAAGGAAATTCGGTTGTCTGAAAGTGTGAGAGTGCCACTGAAAAAACTCGACTTTATGCTGAATATCGTGGGGGAGATGCTTATCGATGTGAGCAAATTGGAGACTCTTTCCCGAGATATAGATGACCGTAGATTAAAGGATGTCACTGCTCATATTCGACGCTCTGTTTCCGATATACAATATGCTATGATGAACATTCGATTATTGAGTCTTTCCTCTGTGCTGGATCAATTTCCTCGACTGGTTCGCGATAGTGCAAGAAAGGAAAAAAAAGATGTGGAACTGGAAATAATCGGTGGAGATATAGAATTGGATAGCAAGGTGATAGAAAAATTGAAGACGCCGTTGATTCATATAGTTCGTAATGCTATATCGCACGGTATCGAGCTACCATCGGAACGGGAAAAAATGGGTAAACCCAAGACGGGAAAAGTAACTATAACAGCTTATAGAAAAAAAGGACGAGTGCAAATCGAAGTGTCCGATGATGGAGTTGGAATAGACCCCATAAAAATTGCAGCACGGGCAGTAGAAATGAATATAATCACTACTCAGCAGGCGGAGGAATTCACCGATGAACAGATAAATGAACTCATATTCGAACCAGGATTCACTACCGCTAAAGATACCAGCGAGGTCTCTGGAAGAGGTGTGGGAATGGATGCAGTTAGAAGTGAATTGTCATCGATTGGTGGAACTATTTCTATCTCTTCTTCGAGAAATAAAGGAACCACATTCATAATGAATGTCCCGCTTTCCATAGCGGTGATAAAAGCATTGCTGTGTAATGTGAAAAACAAATGTATGGCGGTTCCGTCCAGCGTCATCGATGAATTGATACAAGTCGAACCTGAACAGGTGAAAAAAGTTAGCGGGCAACCTCATATTTTATATGGGGAAGAATTGATACCAATTTATGATTTGGGCGATATACTTTACCATTGTCCAATCAATTCCAATAATCATATAAACTTAATATTGAGTGCGATTGGTTCTAAATATTTCGGGATGCAAGTAGATAGTTTCATTCGTGAAGAAGAAATCGTGGTGAAATCATTCTGGGTTCCAGGTGAGATACGAACTATTTCTGGCGCCACTATACTCGGGGACGGAAAAATCGCACTGATTATCGATCCATATGAAATAATAAAATTGAAATCAATAAAGCAAGGTGGTGAATGATGAATTTGAGTGAGCTTAATCGTGAAAGTCTCGATTTATTGAATCGTATTACCACAGTAGGGGCGCAAAATGCTGCTTTGGTGTTAACCAAAATGATAGGAATACCTGTCGATGTCAGTTTCCCCGATATTACTGTTATCAAAGTGGAAGAGTTATTAAAATCCGAGGAGAATAAGAATCAACTTACGGGTTTTGTGTTTTGCAGATTCGCTGGCGATGTTCAGGGTATCGCCGCTCTGATGCTCCCCAGACAAAGTGTAATCACTGTCCTCGAATCTTTCTACGGAAGGAAAATTAAATCGCTTAACGAAATGAAAGAAGTTGATTATTCTGGAGTAAAAGAAGTGGGAAATATCTTGATTGCATCGTTCCTCAACGCACTGTCCAATACATATAATATCACAGCGATGCCTACTGTGCCAGATGTTGCAGTGGATTTCCTGCCTTCGATACTGCAGGAATTTTCCCTGATGTTGTTGAGCGAGGAAAAAGATAATCTGGTTTCATTCCGCACACAACTGGTGAACCCAAAAGAAGACAAAGCAATTTTCGGGTCGTTGCTTATATTTTTCGAGCCAGAACAGACTATTAATGCAATTCTGGGCGAAGAAAAAAAATAAATCGAAAGAGAAAATTTAATCCATTGAAATAAAACTCCTACTTTAAATGGATTTTAGATGGACAGCGAGTAATTTTAGAGTTTATTTCAAAATTGACATTGCGGGTAGTTTTAAATCAAATTCTAAAACCGTAAGATGAAATTTGTAAAAAATAAAAAAACAGAAAAGGAGGTAAAAATATGAACATCACTGAAGCGAAAAAACAAATTATGGGAAAACTCGAATTGGATGATGTGAATTCGGGCATTTTTTATGGAGAATGGGCGAAAATCGAGGGAAGAGATACTATGGTGTCCTATTCTCCCATAGATGGTAGCCAGATAGCCGAAGTGACTATGGCGACAGAGGAAGATTATCAGAAGGTGTTGGATAGGGCGCAGGAATCATTCAAGATATGGCGTGATATACCCGCACCGCAGAGAGGATTACTGGTTAAGGAAATCGGGAATGAATTGAGAAAATACAAAACCGCACTTGGAAAACTGGTATCTATCGAGGTTGGCAAGACTATCGTGGAGGGCGAAGGCGAAGTTCAGGAGATGATAGATATCGCCGATTTCGCACTGGGTCTGTCCAGACAATTTTACGGCTTGACCATAGTCAGCGAGAGACCACATCACAGAATGTATGAACAATGGCTTCCGCTGGGTAGTATCGGAGTGATAACATCATTTAATTTCCCCTGTGCAGTTTGGGCGTGGAATGCTATGATAGCCGCAGCTGCCGGCGATATTTGTGTGTGGAAACCGTCCAGTAAGGGTGCACTGATTGCCATTGCCACCACTAAAATAGTTAACAGAGTAGTGGAGAAATTTGGGTATCCGCCACTATTTTTCCTGGTGGTCGGAAGAGGTAGAGAAGTCGGTGAATGGATGGCTAACGATCCCGCTCTACCATTGATTTCTTTCACCGGGTCGATACCAACTGGAAAAAGGATTGCGGAGAATGTGGCAAAGCGTCTGGGAAGAACAATACTCGAACTGGGCGGAAATAATGCCGCAATTGTCACCGACCAAACAGATATGACTATTGCACTTAGAGGTGTCGCATTCGGTGCACTCGCTACCGCAGGACAAAGATGCACTACCACCAGAAGACTTATACTTCACCAAGCTATCTACGATGAATTCCTAACGAAGTTGAAAAACATATTCGAGAAAGTAAAAATCGGCAATCCATTGGAGCCGGGAGTATTAGTGGGACCGCTAATCGATGAGAAGGCTGTGGAGAATCATCTTAACGCTATCCAGCAGGCTATCCACCAGGGCGGAAAACTCATATTTGGTGGCGAAAAAGCCAATATCCCCGGTCTCGAAAATGGACATTATGTAATCCCCGCACTGATAGAGGCTAATCCCGATATGGATATAGTAAAAGAGGAAACTTTCGCACCGATACTCTATGTGATGAAATATCGAACAATCGAGGAGGCATTGGAGATACACAATAATGTTCCGCAAGGATTGTCCTCTGCCATATTTACAAATAATCTTCGGGATGAGGAATATTTTCTTTCTCCGAGCGGTTCTGATTGCGGGATTGCTAATGCCAATACCAGCACTGCTGGCGCTGAAATCGGTGGTGCTTTCGGCGGCGAAAAAGAAACTGGCGGTGGAAGAGAAAGCGGTAGCGACGCCTGGAAAAATTATATGCGAAGACAAACTGTGACCATAAATTACGGCAAAGACCTCCCATTATCCCAGGGAGTAAAATTCGATATCGATTAGAGAAGAAAATATAAAATCGATTATTCCACTTGGTGTTGTTACGCTCTATATGGGCGCGTGGATTGAATTTGCGAAAAGTGAGTAATGCTGTATTAAGGGATTTCTATATTATCGCTGGAGTGTAATGTGTCGTTGAAATTATTCATTTTATTTATCCCATTTATCTCACTAATTTGTGGATTTATTCTCATTTTCCCTGCGATTATCTAATCGAGCGCATAAAAATATAAAATA
>QNEG01000147.1 GCA_003645115.1 bacterium
ATGGCAGTCCCAATTGTCTTCGGAATATCAAATCATCGGCAAATCCGCTGCCGTGAGTATTCACACAATGAATTATACCGTGAATTTTGCGCTTCTTGATTTGTTCTTTTATATCTTTTACTCGCCCAGAAATGGAATATGGGTAAGTATATTTCAGGTATTGGTCTATTAGGTCGGAGCTGGAGAACGGGATAGTATATTGACGCTGGACTTCGTTGAACACGATTCTCGCCCCGCATTTCTCTACGATTTTATAAATCTCTGTGCATAATGGTGGTTCGCCTATCAGTGCCAAACGAACCTTTTGTTTGAATGGCTTAGCGGTCTTCAATTCATTCAGAAAATTATATAGTTTGGTCATAAATACATCCAGGTCGCCTTCAAAATCTGTGGTGGATGTTAAATATTTGTGATTTTCATATCCGCTGACCAGGTTGGAATTCCAGGTCAGTTCATCGATTTTGTGGGCGAGTTCTCGTGCCTCGTTCAGCCTAAATTTCCAGTAATCCAGATTATTCAAATTCGCCAGACCCAATCTTTCTGCCAGTTCATTTATTTGCATCTCTATCATCTCTCGATTATTTTCAGGCGGGAAAGTGAATGTATGAACTGTTACTCCTTGTAATTCGAGCATTTTGCGCAAAGTCCAACCATTTATGCAATCATTTTGTATGATTACTATTACTTCCTGGATTTTTTCCTCCATAATGGTGCCGTAAATTCCTTTTTCCAGCAAACCAGCGTTGTGCGGGAAACCATCCATTTCGGCACGCTGGACAAAATTCATTCTATCCGGATGGTAAAGAAAAAAGTTCCTCACATCCAGCGGAACGGAACCAGAATCGAAGATTATTTCTATCGGCATCATCCCGGTTATTCCTATTCTTTTTTCCATAGTTCATCCTCCCACATATTCAATTAAATTTAAAATCATTTACATTCAGCCCTACATTGATTTTTACATTGGATATAATCAATTTATTAATCAAGGTATTGGAGATGTCGAATTGCTCGAAATATAGTGGAAAATATGTATTCTTGTCTATTACTAATTTTTCATAATATGTTCCATAGTATTTCAGTGAATCGGTTTCAGATGCATTTAATATAATTGTGGAATCGGTCTCGGATATATATATATCGCAGTTTTGTAGGTATTCTTGCCATCGCTGGATAATATAGCCGATATGATTGTTATCTATCCGATGTCCTCGAATAGATTGGACACGGGAATTATCGGGCGAGAGAGTAAATGTAAATAATCCCAATACTCCAGCAGTCTTAACTTCGACTCGATTGGTATAAGGATTATATATCAGGCGAGTCCCATCGTGCTTGCCATCGATAATTCTTAGTTTAATCCATTTCGGTTTCATAAAATAATAGTTCATAGTTCGATTTTGTTTCTGTTTCCCCAGTCGAATATATGATTGCAGAATACAGGTGCAATCCTGCACCATTTCCCACTTTTTCGACATTGTCTCTATCACTTTTTGGGGACTAATCTGTTCAGCATAAATGCAATTTCCCAATAATGTAAACGCAAATATCAGCGTTATAATAACCGATGTCCTCATAATATTATGGTATATCAATACTTCCATTTGAAATCCAATTTTAATTTGTATGAACCATCGGAGTCCTGAATTACCCCTATGCTGATATGTCTCGAGACAATATATTCGAGTTCTACTGCTTGTTGAGCACTATCGGATAATGTTTGAGAATATCGAAGGAACAGTCCCGAGGAAATTCTTTTTCCCACAGTAACTCTCAATTCTGATGGTCTGAAATAACTGCCATTTTCATCGGTAGGCTCGATTATGAATTCATCTATTCCCAGAGTCTTTTGAGCCATTTGCTCGATATTGTGTGCTACATATTGTTCCAATAAATCCTGTGTCCTCCGCTCCAGAACATCGCTAAACACGGTAGAATCTGATACTCCAGCGAATATCCGCAGTATATCTTCTTGAGTAAAATCTGGATTGCTACTATATAGCTCCAATTTTGGTGAGGATAATGTCCCGGTTGCATTGAGAAAAATATTCTCTTCGCCAATAGATGTCTTTGCGGTGATATCCAATTCGGGATCCACTCGAGCAATTTTTTTGAATTCCAATCTCCCATTTTCCACAGTGAAGTTTTGTCCATATACGAAATACTTTCCACGGTCTATATTCAGTTTACCGAGTAATGATAATTTCTGTTCGGTGGTGGAAATGAAAAGTTCGCCACTAATTTTTGCTTCCATATCGCCCTGCAATCCACTAGTCAACACCCATAGGTTTTCGGTGGAAATTGCCACATTCAGCGGAATCGGTATTTTGGTCGGTTCTGGCGAGGGAGAACCCAATTTGAGTATATTACCCTCACTTACAGTCAATTCGCCATTCAGATACAACGGCGGTGAGACAAATTCGAATGTGCCATCGGTAACAAAATAGTATCCATTTTCAGTGGAATGAATTGGAAAATTGTTTATTTTCCCTTCTATATTTATATTAGGTTTTTTATAGTCAGAAAAATCTATATCGCCAGTGGCATCTATGGTTCCCTTTACATATTTTTTCCCGAATATCGAACTCCAAATTTTAGAAAATATTCCCCTGCTACTCGGCGGAAGTGTCTTCATCTCGGCGCTGAATTTTTGCAATTCCACTATAGTCTCGTTTATTTTTGCTCGGAGTGTGATATTTTCCAATGGGTCGTTGAGCTGGCTGATATTTATTACGCCATTCCTCAAATCGATATTTCCCGATAGGTGAGGAGAGTCGATTTTTCCACTCGCAGATATTGTTATTATGTAATCGCCTTTTACTGGTGTGAAATAGTCGGAGAAGTTGTCTAGGAAACCGGGATTCTTTCCATTGGCAGAAAGTTTTAAATCGATTTCAGCAATAGAGTCCTCCAAAAATATTCGTCCATTAATATGAGCGGTCTCATCGGGACGACGGAAATAACATTCTCTTATTATTAGAGTATCATTGTTGATATCGGCTTTGAGGTTAAATGCACTGAATGAAAACTTGTCTATAGTAAAAGGATTTGCGTATAAATTGATAAATCCATCTCCGCTATATGATTCAGGATTCAGTCGCAATTGAAAATGTCCACGAGTAATGATACCACTCAATGAGGTTTTAATGTTCAGTATGGAGGAGACATCGCTTAAATTGATTCCTTCCATATCGCCAGTTGTAGCTATTATTTTATCGTTGATACCGATTGTATCGATTGTGATTATTCCACCGAACCCGAATAGTTTGATATTTTTACTAAATATTCCGTCCGTCAGGGAAATGGACACCGGGGAGATTAAAGAGAGATTTGCTGTTCTATCCAAAGTTAGACCATCCAATTTGACAGTAAGTGAATCCTCGAAATCTAAAATTCCAGTAATTCGCAATCTACCTCGAGCAGATTGTAATACTAATGGACGGAAAAACAATTTATCCTTGCTGGTGCTTAGTTTCATTTGTATAGAATCTACCGGGAAAGATTTATAATTAGCATCGGTGCCAGTTATAGTGAATTCGCCTTTCCAAGTATCGATATTATCTAATTCCCCATTTATATCAATATTATGCACAGTGAAATCATAACCGGAAATGTTTTTACCTTGCAAACTGATATTGTGAGCTATCATATTATCGGTGGTTCCGGTGATTTTCACTATACCGTTTATGTATCCTGAAATGTCTGCATCCATATCGAATGCAGCCAATAATGTTTGTGGATTGTGGGAATGGATTCCCACTGAAAGATTAATTTTATTATCGTAGGTGATATTACCCCATATCTGGATAGTATCGTCGCCGAGATATACGAACGATGTCTCATTACTTGCGGGGAATCGTGTCCAATATTCATCGATATTTACCACAAAGTTTCCGCCGTCGAATTCGAAGTCGTCGAACACTCCAGCTCCCAGTTTCGCTCGAATGGACATATTCATATTATCACCGAACCCAGAACCAGTTATATTCACACTACCATCGAGCGATGTGTGAACTATATCGAATGCCATCAAGTCGAAATTTTTCACATCACTCAAATGCATCTGGTATTTTATTGGCTCTGCCGAAGTAAAAAATTTCATATCCACATCAGATACATAAGCACTCCAAACAGTTCCTCGACCTTTATTTATTGTGACTATTTTTTCTGAATCATTATATATTATATGCACATTTTCTACATCCATCGGGATTTCCCACATCTGTCCACGAAATGTAAGCATCAGTTCGATTAAGTCGTCTGTGGACATAGAAATTTTTATATTTCCGCTACCATTGCCCTCGAGGAAGTCAAAACCGAGCAAACTGTCTATTTCCTCGAGATAGATTTTATCTCCAGCCAGAACGATGGATTGGAATGTTCTATTTGCTATATTCAGTTTGTGGATAGACAAATTTGCTTCGGTGGAGTCCAATGTCAGTGCGATATCGCCATTAAGTATGTTATTATTGAATATTATTTTTCCCGACACATTATTTATATTAGCTCGTGATGGAATGATGCAGGCGAGTGTGTCCAGTTGCAAATTAGCTGAAATTCCATTGTCTGTCGCACTGCCGAGATGAACACTGCCCTTGATGGTGTAGTTCTTTACAAAGATATTATTTATCGCGACATTTCCATTTAAAATCTGGAATTTTTTTACAATTATTTCCGGCAGTGAAAATTCGCTTTTGGTTTTCTTTTTTTGTGCTACGGGAGAACTACGATAATCGATATTTGGTTTATCCAATCGCAATAATTCCAGGACTATCGGTTTTCCCAGTGAATACCTTATTTCCAATAGTTTCGCACTGGCTATCAGTGTATCGGTCTCGGTAGTGTATATTATCAACGGATTATGGAATATGAAGTGTCCGGGAGCAAGTTTAGCCGATGTATAATCGATAAATAGCGGAATTTTATAATGTCGAAGAACAATTCTAATCGCAGTTTGCTGAATTTTTGGAAATAGCAAAAATAGTCCAGTTCCCACAGTCCATATTAGCAATAGTATCAATACTACCCACAGTATCGCATTGCGGATTCTGGTGAATATGTTATCCTTTTTACTCATAATTTAATAATTTAATGTCCTATATTAAGTTTACCATTCTAATTCTATTTGTCAATGAATATTATGCTAATTGTCCAATTC
>QNEG01000148.1 GCA_003645115.1 bacterium
GAATTATATTGTGAGGTAATAGTTGCCACAGATGTGCACTCAGTAGCTTCTGGTTTGAACAACCAAAGAACTATCGTTCGAGATTCTGGCGGGAATTTATATATAGCATATTCCGGTTCTGATGGTGCGAATTATCAAATATATATCGCATTTTCCTCCGATGGCGGCGCTACCTGGGACCCTCGATGGGCTACTATTACATCCAATTCGTATGATGACCTTCGACCCTCCATCGCAATAGATTCCTATGATACATTGCATCTGGCATGGGAGGGGAACATCGTATCCGGCAACGACGCCGACTTGATGTATAGAAAATACCCCGGTGGAAGTAATACTGTGCTTTGCGCTTATTCTGCTTATCCGGGAGCGCATAGTATCTCTGTGGCAGTTGGTCCCGATGACGATGTTCATATAGTGTATTCCGGATGTCCATCCAGCTGGTTGGTCAGATATCTGCATTATGATAGAGTAGCTGATGTCTGGGAGCCTGCTGAAAATGTTGGAACTAATACTCCATCCAGATGGCCCTCGGTGGAAATCGATAACAGTAATAATGTTCATAGTGTCTATCGGAATCAACCTGCGGGGAACTATCGCGCTGCTCATCGTGCAAAGGTCGCTGGCAGTTGGCTTTCAGTTGAACAAATAGACTTAGATTCAGGTCTGGATTATGTGGAATACACATCTATGTATATCGATAATTTGGATAATATCCACGCAGTATGGGTATATCGAGATGGATTCGGTGGAAATCCAGATACAATACGATATCGTCGATACAATTCCGGCACTTCCAACTGGGAAACCATATATAATATTTTTGGAGACGATACCACTCTTATATACTCCGGCGATGTGGTAGTAGATACTACTGGGATGATATATGTATTTTATCACGACCAGGAAAGTTGCTATGTAGCTGTTTCTTCCGATGGGGGAGTTACATTTCCTATCGATAGTTCTGTCACATCGCTTTTTCCGACTCGATATCCGAATGCCCGTGGTTCCAATTTCCCATATTTTAATCGAATAACTAACAATTGTATCGATTTTGTATATGTATGGTATCCGCCGGATAGTTCAGTCGATTATCTGATTTATGACAATATATGCGGAATCACTGCCGAGACTACTTTGGTCTGCGGAGAATTTGTAGAACCCGCAGAAAGTTCATTTTCATCCTGTTCCGACCAGCAGATTGTTTTGAATATCGGTTGTTGTGAAGGTGGAGATACTACCACATATTGGTCGGATACCAGCACTGTAGAATATTTTGATTCTACTACTATGAGCTGGGAAAGCACGGTAGTTGCCGATCATGAGGATTTGTATCCGGATTCAGAGCGACCGTCATTAGAACCTACTATTTGGGTTTGGAGTGAAAATCCTGCTGAGTCATATAATTCAGAATGGTTTAGAATGATAATAGATAACCCCTGCACTCTTATCGATTCAGCTTATATTAATATACAAGTAAACAATCAAGGTTCTCTTTTCGTGAATGGGAATTACATAGATACTACCAATGGCTCTCCCCTTGCTGGTGAGGGCTGGGGCGATATGAAAGAATGGGACTTAACTCCCTATTTGAATGGCGGTTTTGATACAATTTCAATTGTCGGAACAAATGACGCTACCCAGGCGGGGTTGATTTTTAAAGTGGTGGTTATATGCGCAACTCCTTGTTGTGGAGAAATCGATACCAATTCTATACAATTTACTGTAAATGGTTCTACTTATACTATCACAAATCCCGAATTGACCTGGGATGGGGATTCTATGCTTACTTTTACCCCCATTGCTCCAGATACATTCCAGAATGCTGATACCATTACCGCCTGTCTGATTTCTGCGGGTGATACCTGTGGCGGAATGCTCGATTCATCTTTCTGCAAAATTTTCTTTGTAGATTTAACTCCACCAGTGGTGTTCAATATAAATCCACCACCGGACACCACTATTTTGGACACATTACCAGAAATTAGTTTTAATGTATTAGATTCCCTTTCCGGAGTAGATACATCATTGTTCGTTTTCTATGTGGATTCTGTGGAATACACTCCATCAATATCATCAGATAGTATCGGCTGGCAAATAAATTGGACACCCCCAGCTCCATTTGGAAGAGGAGATACAGTGGTAGTGTGTATATCGGTGAGCGATACTACATTATATTGTGCCAACAATGTTCTGGATACCTGCTGGGTATTTTATATTTTGCCCTGTGTGGAGGCTTCTACCTGGATAGTATGTCCACCGGAAACTTCGTTCGCATACACTACCTGTGATGTGCAGACTGTCACTTTCGGTATCTGGGATTCTACAGGAATGGGAATAGACACGGGAAGAATTTATGTGAGCGCAATCATTCACCATTTATCGGGAGTGGTAGATACTGTTTCGCCGACTATAAATTATATAACATTCGGCGATACATTATTTGTGGAAAGTTGGTATAATTGGATAGATGGTGATTCGGTTATAATTAGGCTGGATTCCCTATATTCTAATGATGGTTGTATAACGATACCATAAGTTATCATATATTATATTATGTAAGCACCATAACTAACAGTATATCAATATAATAGAGGAGTATAAATATGAATCATTCGCATAATATCACCAAGATAACCGAAATATTGAATATATCCAATAAGTTGCTTATATTAACTGGTGCAGGCGTATCTGCAGAAAGCGGTTTTCCCACATTTCGGGGGAAAGATGGATTATGGAACCAAACAGAGATTCAGAAAATGGCTACGCCCGATGGATTCCGAAATGACCCTGTCGCTGTATGGGAATGGTATTGCTGGAGAAGAGAATTAGTGCTTAAGGGAAAACCGAACCCCGGACATTATGCTATCGCAGATTTGGAAAAATTATTCGATGATTTCCTGTTAGCCACTCAAAATGTGGACAATTTACATCGATTAGCGGGAAACGAAAAAGTTATGGAACTTCACGGGAATATTTTCAGGGAAAAGTGCCTATCCTGTGATTTCAATCGATACAGTGAAAAAATATATTCCACTCCCCCCAATTGTCCCGATTGTGGAGAGCTATTGCGACCGGATGTAGTATGGTTCGGAGAATCGCTCGCCCCCGATGTGATTTCGGCAGTATGGTCATTTTCTCGACAAGCAGATTGCATAATGGTAGTGGGAACATCCGCAGTGGTCTATCCCTGTGCGGAATTGCCGTTTATCGTGAAAAGGAATGATGGCAAAGTAATCGAGGTAAATCTCGATGCCACTCCCATATCATCTATCGCAGATGTCTCTATTAGAGGAAAAAGTGGAGAAATATTACCAGAAATTGTAGAAAAATATAAGCAAACACAAAAGAAATGAAATCCAATATTATAATCATAATCGCATTTCTATCCATTTTCGCTTTTGGCGATGAAATATCTGAAATTAAGGGAAAAATATCCGCTGTTGACACACAAATCGATAGTCTAAAAAATATCGAGGGAAAATATGTAGCTCGATTGGATGCTATGGATAAAAAATTGGCATTGCTGAATCAGATATTGGCGAAATTGTCCGAACAGAAAAATAACCTGGAGAAAAATATCGCTCGGCTGGAGGATTCACTGAATGTTCAAAAGGAAAATTGGGAATTTCACAGGAAACATTTATCCAACACATTGAAACAGATGTATATATCCGGTCAAATGGGGCAACTGGAATTGGCATTTCTATCCGATGATATGGAAAGTTTTAGCGAGGGATTGGTATATCTGGAAAATTTAGCTAAAGTTAGAAATAAGCATATAGAATCTGCTCAAAATGCCTGGAATAAATATTCCACTACATTGAATAAATTATTGATTAGCAAGGATTCATTGAAGAATGTAATAGCGCTGACCGATGACAATCGGAATTCATTGAATAAATTGCGAGAAGAACATCGGAATATGCTGGCACAGATTCGCAGGGACAAAGAATCCAGATTGGAATTACTGGCTACTTTAAAGCAATCACTAACAGAAATAGAGAAAAAACTTCGCCAGAAAGAAACCGGCGGATTGGAATTCGCAAAACAAAAAGGCAATCTTCCCTGCCCACTCGAAAAATGTCAGACTATAAAGAAATTTGGTATGGTAAAAGATACTAAATACGGAACAATGTTCAACAATCCCGGTGTAGATTTCGCTGCAAAAGAGGGAGAAAATGTTCATTCGGTCGCCGATGGAATAGTCTCCGATGTGGTCTGGTTGCCCGGTTATCAATATGTGGTAATTATTCATCACGGCGGTGGTTATTATTCCATTTATGGAAATCTGAAAAATGTGGTGGTTCAAAAGGAAGAAAAAATTAAATCCGGTCAACTGGTGGGAATGGTTGGTGACTCTACCTGGTTGGAGAATGAGCCTAAACTTCATTTCGAAATTCGCCACGGGAAATCAAAATATAACCCACTTGTATGGTTAAGATGATTTTCCCAGATTCCACTAATTCGATAAGAAATCATTTTTGGATTTTATTCTGGATATATTCGGTTAGTTCATCGAATTCGGTTTCTTTATTGATTATGCGGGCGAAATCTCTCATTAGCTGGATATATAATGGCAGTAGCGAATCATCTTTCAGCGCGAACAAATGCGCCAGGATAGTGGAATAATCATCTCGCACCAGTGGTCCAGTCATAGCCTCGGGAATGCCTAATTCCTGATAATTATCCAAAGAATGTGTAATAAGATTCGTTACTACCTTTCGGATATCGGTCTTATGGATACAACTGTCAGCTAACAATTTCTCGGTAGCGTGGATAATAGGATAGATAAGATTTGCGCCGAATACTCCCGCCGTATGATATAATATCCTATACTCCGGTTCGATTGCGAGTAATTTGCCACCCAAATCATCGATTATTTTTAGCGCTAATTTTACCGTTTTGTCGTTTCCTTCCATACCGAAAAATATTCCATAGAATGGGTTATTCCGAATATCCAGTGGTGGTATTCCCGCCAGCGGATGGATGGATAGTGGCAAGAATTCAATTCCCGCCAGTCCTAATATGGAGGCTGGCATTATCCCAGACATAAGCACTAATATTTTTTCTCCGTCATATTCATATTCCGAGATTTCTTCCAGCACAGGAATAATTTCCGAATCGGGAATGGTAATGAATATTATATCAC
>QNEG01000149.1 GCA_003645115.1 bacterium
AGGGCTAATTTTCGATGGTCGGGGAAGACCATTACAAATCCCTGAGGAAAAAGAACAGAGAATCCAAAAACTTCACCGATGGTCCACCGCACTGAACGCATATCCAGAATGGGTGTTCGAAAAATATGAATGATGTAAGCGCATTGGCGAAGTGGATATAGTATCTGAAATTATCCCCAATTAGATATTGTTTAGGGAAAAACTAATATGACCCGTAAAATTCTAATCGCATTTTTTTGCTTATGGATAACCATTGTAATAGTTTTATTCGGATGCAGCGATAATGAAAGTATTCCCGATGGCAACGATGATTTCATAATTGCTATTGTCCAACCGAGCAGTGGCGATACGGTTGTGGGAACATTATTTATACGAGCAGAATGCCAGCCCACACCTGATTATGTAGAATTTCTATTCGACACATTCCATACCGAAATCGATAGCATTTCACCTTATTATGCACAATTCGATATTTTGTCGTATTCCAGCGGGGAAGAATCAGTGAAAGCGATTGCGCATTGGGATGATATGTTCAGCGCCGATGAAATTTCTTTCTACATCGAATATTGCGAATGCGATTCCACCGCAGCAGTGGTGCTCGATAATCATACCATTCCAGAATACAGAATCCAGCGAGATTCTATGGGATGTGTAATCGGACTCAACTTATCATCATTGGATATTTCCGACCCCGATTGCCTGTATGGAATAGAGCAGTATCCGTTATTAGAAATATTATCACTCGATTGGAATAACCTAACCGAATTAGACTTGTGCCCATTGACACATTGTCAAAATTTGAGACTGCTCTCACTTTATGAGAATCGGCTTGTTGCCATAGACCTCACTCCACTGGAATATTGTATAAATGTTCAGATGCTGGATATAGGGCATAATGAATTAACCACAATAAATCTTTCTCCGCTATCAAATTGTATAAATCTGCAGTTTATTTATTTCGATTGGAATAAACTTACCAGTGTGGAATTATTATCGAATCCGAATGTGGAATATATTCATCTGGATAACAATTTGCTGACCGATGTGGATTTATCACCATTGTCATTGTGCACAAATTTGAAATGGCTTCATCTTGAAAATAATCGGTTAACCAGTATAGAATTATCGCCGATATGGGAACTGGACTCGCTATTCCGATTGTATCTTTCCAACAATTCTTTCCATTCGGTATCCTGCGCACAGATATGCGATTTTATCGATGAGCATCCGAATTGCCAAGTCAGAACAGATTGTGATTGTGCACAGAATTCTCATATCATTATCCAAGGCGAATGAAACGACTTTGTCGATTTTTGGGGACAATAATTTCGAGAAGGGGGAAGTAATTATATTAACAGATTATTATATAATTCGAATGCTTGTATCAAACTCTTTATATCATAGCCATAGCCGTTTTCGGTGATAGTCTTTATTCGCTTTGAAATTATCTCATCCACCGACGACCAGACGAAATCATTATGCTCTTCTGAAAGCTGGATATCGGTATTTTTTGCTCGAGCCAGGAAATCTATACTCAAATATGGCGGTGAATTTTCCATCAGTTTGCCGAACCATATCAACGCCGGACCGAG
Source organism: bacterium (assembly GCA_003645115.1). Taxonomy (GTDB): domain Bacteria; phylum UBP14; class UBA6098; order B30-G16; family B30-G16; genus B30-G16. The sequence goes on from QNEG01000149.1 coordinate 1,593, forward strand.
TAATTCTATATCTATTCCAGCTTCTTCTTTTACCTCGCGGATTATACCATCGGTGGGATTTTCACCCGGCAATAGTCTTCCACCAGGTGGTGCATATATCTTCGGTGGATTATTTCGCTTCAGAAGTAACATCCGCTCATCAGAATCGAAAATATATGCGCCAACTAATACACGATGACTTCTTGAATCCTGCTTATCACTCATTATTTAAAATCGATTGTATTATTTTTTGTATATCCTCATAAATTCCATTGAATATAATGAATAAAAGAAATATTCAATAAATGCAACTCAAAAATGTTCTCGATATAAAATATATTTTCACTCTTCCTGCACAAAATCCTGTAAGTAGTGGTTTACATTGAGCTTATATAACATATATCCTCGCTTGTTAGTGTGATGAATAATAGAATATGAAGCATTATCTATGTGGATTTTCCAGAAATAAGGTTCCTCGATACTGATAAGTCCTGCAATAAGTGGTTTCAGGACTGCTCGGTGTGAAACTATGGCGATTGTCTTGCCCTCATATTGCCTGACCAATTTCGCAGTAGATTCGACCGCTCTTTTCTGAACCTCACTTAATTTTTCTCCATCGGGTATTTCCAATCTTTCCGGTTCTGTGAGCCAAAGTTCATATCGAGCGGGAAATTTTTTTGCGATTTCAGAATGTGAAACTCCCTCCCAGTTGCCCAATGAAATATTGGTATATCCCGAGTCCAATTGGAGTTCCAATCCATATTTATCGGCGATAGGTCTGGCAGTGTCCAGCGCACGCTTCAAAGGACTCGAAAATATAGCATCTATCGAGAACCTCTTATGAATATGATTTGTTAGATTTTTGGCTTGCCTGATACCATTTTCATTCAGTGGGAAATCGTATCTGCCACGAAATATTCCCTCTCGATTAGCCACTGTTTCACCGTGTCTTATCAGGATTATTGTGGTTAGTATATTATCATTACTCATTGGATTATTTCTTTATCATTTCTTCGATTTCGATTACCACTCGGCGATTAACACTTCTACCCTCGGGAAAAGAATTATCACCGACCAGAACTTTTTCGAATTCACCCTTACGGTATCTTTCTATTACATACGGTTTACTGTCACTCATACCGACACTTTCCAGAGAGACTTTATTTTTGTGAAGCCATTGGTCTAATTCTATATCGGTTGAGATATCCAGGACAAATTTCATCAATGTGCGAAGGTAATTAAGTTCCTTTTGAGCACGCAGTTGTGATAATTTTTTATTGTGAGCTGGGGAGCCGATTACATCCGTATGACCAGTTAGTTTCACATTCACTATATTATCAGGTATTTGCGCTTTGTCGATAATCAAGCGAGCGAATTCCTCCAGACGACTTTCCAAATATTTAGATTCACTGACCGCTTCATCGAAGCAGAACTGGACTACAATCGATGATTCCAATCGATGTTCCCATTCCTCAACTATAACCCATATAGGGTCGGAGGTGATTTTATATCGTTGTCCCAATTTATCGGTCAACTCGAGTATAAATCGATAAGTTCCTCGCGGGTCGATTAAATTGCCATTTTCATCGCGCCAGTCCCATACCGCCTGAGATGGCGGTGCTCCTATTCCTTCCGCAAATACTTTTACAGTATCGCCGACATCTTCATTTATCACATACAATTTATATTTGCTTACATTTTCTGGATTATTTACCGAAATGATTACCAGATTCCTTCGCACATCGTCGGGTATCCGAAATTCCTTTGCCGCCTCAGCTTGTTCCACAGGATTGAAAATAATTTTTTCTGCCGATAACCATACACACACTTTCGATTTCCTACTTTCCTGGCTGGATAATGAAATAGGAATGCGTTCCAAAGGACAGAATATTTGTAATCTCGGACGCAAATAGTCCCTTACTATATCCAGAAATTCCAATAATTCTATTGGATTTTCGCCATATCCAACTGTTCCCTCGATTAGAATAATAGCACTATGGTCAGAGCAAAGTATCCCAGCCAATATGTCAGAAATAGAATCCAGAGCTGCTTTGTTCTTTTCTGGAATATTTCGTGCTTCGGCTGGTAAATTGAATTCATATACCAGATGGGGGATATTCTGGAATCGCGCTATCATTTCCACTCGACGATTTTCTTCCTGAATCATCTGAAGGTCTTTTGCAGATACATTTTCACTCACTATTGGAATTCGAGGAGTGGTCACATCGTAATCGCTGGTGTCGAGTTTCACAATCGATGATGGTGGAACTCCAAGACTGATTAGTTTTTGCGCGACAGAATCCATCCGTTTTATAGCTATACCAAGTTCATTATTATCGCTTTCGGAGTCTATATATCCACGAAGTTCCAGGACTACATCGGGATTGAGTTGAAGTCTATTGGCAATAATAGCCAAAGTAGAATCGAATCTTTCAGGGACTTTTGCAGATTGCGGCTCGAAAAATACTAAAGGCACGATAGGTGCATCCTCGCGAACAAATGTAACAGTAGGTATAATAAGCACTTGCAATAGGGGAGAAACAGTTATTACCAGGTCTCCGAATATCAGCAAATCGTGTTTCAATCGATTATCATCCTCCCGGGTCTCATCTATAGTGCTCCAAATTCCTGGGAAATGAGCGCCATTATCATCGGCGGTGAAAACGAATTCATAAGTTCCCGGATGAGGTGGTATCCATTGGAATTGCGCCAGAAATTCCTCGCCGGGTTTCAATGGCGGAACACTACAAGCGCCGACAAGTGTGGTCTCGTCAGGCTCGATTATAATCAATGATACCATCGCAGTATCGCATTCTGTATCGGAACGATTTATTACCGCAGTGCTTAGATATGCGGTATCGGTAGTCCATAAATCGGGGAGTTCTCCCGGTTCCAATACCAAATTCGGTTTCGGTGGTGGTGGTTTCCTGTGTTGAGGAAATAATAGGTCTATACCGATGCAATGTGATGTTATGGCAAGTGGAGCTATTTCATCGGAAGCGGTGTGATAGTTCGCTTCATATTTTGTCCATACTCTGTTCACCACGATGGGCAGTGAGATATTGGCTCGAATAGAGTTTTTCATATATCCAATAGAAAAACGCCATCCACGATGGTAATAATTAGCTCCCACCGTGGGGAGAAATTGCACTGTATTACCATCGAAATTCATTCCCAACCAGGGCTGAAAATTTCCCAGATTTGCTCGAAAAATACTATTCACATTAATTGGCTCATTTCCTTCAGATGAACCAAGCAGAGAAAGGTTTGGCGGATATATGTTTTCCACACTGGAAGAGAAATTGAGCATTTTGTATTCAGCTATTATCCCACAGTCAGCGAATGGAGATAATTTCGAATATGTATCAGAAAAGATAGGGTCGGTGAAATCGAATTGGTGGAAATTATCAGCATAATATCCGATTCTCGCGATACCTGGAGCGAGCCATCCACGAACCCAGAATCTACCACTTCTGATTAGGGGAGAGAGATAATACAATTTTCCCTTTTGTG
>QNEG01000150.1 GCA_003645115.1 bacterium
AATTTCTGCATTTTTTCGTCTCCGCAGATATTAAAATAGGTAATACAAATATCAGATGATACCATATTCCTGAAATAATATTGAACAAATCCTTGACAATTCGATGTATTTACTTTTCTTAATTAAGTTATATGGTCGAGAAAACATTGGAGGAAAAATGGCGAATATAAATTCTTCATCACCAAAAAAGAATGTAGAATTAGTATGTCCACAGATATCGAGTTGGCCCCTTATCCGCGACATCGGCGCATTTTTGGTATTTTTGATAACATTGATAATATATAGCAAGACTGCTCAACCTACCGTATCGTTCTGGGATTGCGGTGAGTTCATTTCCTGTTCCTATTTACTGGCTGTTCCTCATCCGCCAGGAGCTCCATTATTCTTGCTGCTGGGAAGATTATTTTCATTATTACCACTAGGAGTAGAAATCGCTCATAAAATCAACTGGATGTCATCACTGTTCAATGCTCTCACTATCGGAATGATATTTCTAATTCTGGCTCGAGTTTTAAATAGATGGTTTGGGCATGTAAAAAATTGGACCGAGGTATTTATCGCCATAGTTGGAGCTGGCGCTGGCGCCTTACTCGCAGGGCTTGGAACCACTTTCTGGAACAATGCAGTGGAGGCAGAGGTCTATGGATTGGCTATGTTCATCACCGCTATTGTGGTATATCTTGCCATACTTTGGAGTGAGCAACATAAGGACCCTCGCTCCGATAGATTTATTATACTTACCGCATTCCTGCTCTATCTGGGTATCGGCGCTCATATGACCACATTGATTATGCTACCACCATTGTTCTTATTCTACATCATTATGGACAAGGCGAAACGAAAGAATCCAGTATTTTGGTTGACTTGGTTTATATTATTTTTAGTAGCCACCGAGTTTAATATGTTCGTGGAAAGTTTTATGTGCGCATTGGTGATATTTGCACTCGCCGCAGTAATGACCAATAACAGCAATGGGAAAACTGTATTCTTAGTTATCTCCGCTTTCTGGGGCATAATACAATTAATTCTTATCACCAAAGGAACTACTATTCCGGGTATATTATTCAAGGAATATGGACTTTCTGGGGAGACACCCAGCACATTGACCGCGATAGCCCAGTTAATAATTATAGCAGGAGCATTCTTTATAGTGCTCACCAAGAATTATATCGTCGAATGGAGAAAGGGATTTATCACTATTTTACTGGCTACGATTGCATTTGGAATGCATTCATACACTATAATTCGCTCTCGGGCAAATCCATATATCGACGAAAACGACCCTGAAACAATCGAGGAATTCCGCGATTATATGGACAGAAAACAATATGGTCAAAGCAGTTTATGGGTAGTAATGCTGACTCGAAAAGGTGCCTGGAGTAGTCAATTCGGCACGCATATGCGAATGGGTTTCTGGGGATTTTTCAGAGACCAATGGTCCGACCCTAAACAAATACCACGCAAATTCACATTGAATGGATGGTTATTCTTCATATTGGCTTATCTGGGAGTAGCTTATGCCGCATATCGCAATCCCAAATGGGGGATATTACTGTTTATGGTGACCCTGATTTCTACTATCGGATTACTGGTCTATCTTAATTTCTCCGATGGCACCAGAACAATTCATATGGAGGTGCGTGACAGAGATTATTTCTACACCCCTGGATTTATGTTTATGGGCGCACTGATGGGATTAGGTTTCGCCGCAATTCTATCTTTTATTTATCGTGGGTTTAGGGAAATAGTTTCATTCCTTAACAATATCGGACCGTTTATGTTCTTTATAATAGCTTTCGCTTCGCTGATTATTATGGGATTGGTCCGCCAGGATATTCCATATTTCCTGGGCACTGCGATAGGTTCATTCATCGCAGGAATACTATGCACTTTCATACGATTATCAAAACAGACAGAACAGGGAACCGAAATTAACTTAAACGCAATAAAAAATATAGTAATAGTTATATTGGGATTGATATTTTTAATCACACCATCTATTTCACCGGCTACATACTGGTTCGAAAATGACCGTAGCAGAAATTACATTCCCTACGATTATGCTTTCAATATACTGGATTCGGTCGATAAGGACGGAATAATATTCACCAATGGCGACAACGACACATTCCCATTGTGGTTCTTGCAAGCAGTTCCAAAGGTGCGAACCGATGTGAAAATTGTAAATCTTTCATTACTCAATACTCAATGGTATATAAAGCAAATAAAGCGAGATGGAGTTCCTATTAAATTGAACGAGCAACAAATAGATAGACTTCGCGCTTATCGGGATCCCGCTACTGGTGAAATAATTCGAGTGCAGGATTTGATGGTTGAACATATAATAAATAGCACTCCGATAAAAACTCGAACAGACTCGGATACTACCGAACCCAGCTATTACTTAGACCCGCCAGTATTTTTCGCTGTCACTGTGGCACCGGATAATAAAGTTGGCTATGACCCATATCTGGTGATGGAGGGGTTGGTATATCGAGTAACCACCGATAAAGAAAGCCCAAAGGTGGATATTGAAAGGATGAAGTATAACTTATTCGAAAGATATCAATATCGAGGGCTTAAAGATTCCACTATATACAAGGATGAGAACTCCAAAAAGCTACTTCAAAATTATACTACCGGTTTCATAACTCTCGCTTATGAATATCGTAAGAAAAATGATACTACCGGTGTTATGGAGACATTGGAGAAAATGGGCGAAGTTATACCATTCGATTGGCGAGCTAATTCGTTTGCGGGAGAATTCTATAGCTGGCTTGGAATGTGGGACAAAGTGGATAGTTTATTTGCGGATGCAAAACCACGAATAGCTAATCGGATAGAAAAAGACCCCGATGAAGCACGATTATTCCAGATGTTCTTCGAGATATATTATCGTTCAGGAAAAATTCAACAGGCTCGAGAAGCTATGAAAGCTGGATTGGAAACATTCCCCGATGATAGACAATTATTCCAAGCATATATCGGTTTCCTGTATAAAATTCGAGACAAGGAAGCATTGGTCAAGAACTTAGAGATATGGACTACAAAACACCCCGATGACAAGCAATATGTGGACTTCTATAATCAAGTAAGGCAGGGAGCACTGGAACAAATGTGGAAACCACGGGTAGAGGAAACTCTGCCCGCTACTACCGATATAAAACCAAAAACCAGTAGTCCAGCTCAAAGCGATGTTATAATAAGGTGATGTTAGTTGAATTTATCAAAATTAGTGGTTCTGGCAATGATTTCGTTATATTCGATAACCGCAACAGTATCTTGAGCGATTTCGACCACTCAGAATTAGCCAAATTCATTTGCAGGCGTGGAATATCCGTTGGCGCAGATGGAATAATATTGCTGGAAAAATCTGATGATGCGGATGTGCGAATGAATTATTTCAATGCCGATGGTTCGTCTGCGGAAATGTGCGGAAATGGTGCACGATGTGTAGCTGCTTTTTTTGCAGCACTGACCGGAAACAATTCTCCGCGAATTCAAACTGGAGCTGGAATAATTCGAACCGAAGTGAACAACGATATCGTTACCGTGCAAATGCCAGTCGGAAAACTCATTCAGGCGAATATAGAATTGCTAATCGATGAATTACCGATGCTATTCGACTGGTATAATACCGGTGTGCCTCACGCTGTGATTATAGTGGATAGTCTCGATGAAATCCCGGTAGATTTCTGGGGCAGAGAAATTCGATACAATAATTATTTTCAGCCCGATGGAACCAATGTCGATTTTGTCCATATTATCGATGAACACAATATCGCTATCCGAACTTATGAACGCGGAGTGGAAGGCGAGACATTATCCTGCGGGACTGGCGCAGTGGCATCGGCTATTTCTGCTGCCAGAAAGAAATTGGCAAAAAGCCCCGTTTCAGTGAAAGTTGCGCTACCAGATATTTTAACCGTGAATTTCGATATAACTGAACACGGTTCTGCTGATAATATATGGTTTTCTGGAAAAGTAATATATTCATTTAAAGGAGAAATAGAATTGCCCGATAATTTTTCATTATGACATTCCATAAGATGAAAATGATAATGGTTCTATTTTCGATAGTTTCATATTGCTGGGGTGATGAAATCACTCCCGATGCAATTTTTGAACACCTCGCTGAATTCGGCGAATTAGCCTGCTCGTTAGATATAAGGGAACAAACTTTGCTGGATACTTTTTCCTATACGGGATTTTTAGCGCTTCGCCCAGATAAATTTTACGCGCATCTAGGTGGGGATTATTATCTTCAAACCGATACCGCCGAGATATTGAGCTGGACAGATGGCTCCGATGCCATCCCCATACCGGGTTTACCATTTTTCGATTTATCCAGATTATATCAGGAGCTAACTAAACGATTTAGTCTTCGAGCAGAAAAAAATACATCGGGATATTGTATAATCGGGAATAGCTCCGATACTGCACAAACTGTGAAACACTGGGAATTCTGCACCGATAAAGAATATGTTCCCATTAAATTAGAGATATTATATTATCAGGGTAATAAAGTTGGTATATCTTTTTATTCCATTGGTCTCGATGATAATGCTAATCTTGCCGATTCGATATTCACATTACCCGATGGAGTTCGAACAATTCGTTAAAAAATAAAAAAAGCCAATCTAATATGGACTGGCTTTTTTAGACTAATAATTAGGGAAAAATTTATCTATCTTCCCCCACCGATAACAGGGATACTTATTCTGGTAACTTCACTTCCGCTATTATCATACGCTGCAATAGTTATAGATGCCTGAACCGGTTGATTTATATCATAATTACTATCGACTTTGATTTCCAACTCCGTGGATTTCTTGCCCTTTATTTTGTTATCATCCAATTCTACTTCCTCGAACACATCCTCTGTAAAATCGACTACTTTCAATTCGATTTTTTCCTCGGACATATTCTCGATTTTTGCTTCGTATTCCGACTGGAATTTTTCAGCTTTTCCCAAGTTAATAATTGGTGGGTCAGATTTAATGCGAATACCCTTGGATGTATCGAACCATTGTGTAGTGTCGAAA
>QNEG01000151.1 GCA_003645115.1 bacterium
GGAAAGCCCAAGATTGTTCGGAAAAATGTTTATCGCCTTCGAGCATCCCTTTTGCAAAAGCGATAAAGTCGCCCTGACTGAGATGCCCTAATTTGGTTTTCATTGTCATCTCCTTGATTTTCTTTTACATTTGATATAACTTCTTTATATTCATTAAGTTATTAAAAGACAACTTGTCAGAAATATTTGCTTTTATCGTCTCGTCCATTGTATCCATCGAATTGTCCATTTGAATTATGCTCTCGTCCTTCGTTTTTGTTGTGTTGTCCATTGTTTTTATCGAATCTCACATTACTTTTACAGGTTCTCACATCGTTTTTGTCAATTCTCCCATCGCTTTTGTTCATTTTTCAAAGAATGATTATAATAATTCAATCGAGTTTCATAAGCCTTTTTCTATTGACCCCCTATCTCGCTATCGCTCGATTTGTCCCCCTTATTAAGGGGGACAGAGGCACGAAGTGCCGAAGGGGATTGCTGTCAATTTCCCTCATCCGTCCCGACAAGTTGAAACACATCCTCCTGACAGGAGTCCCGTCAAGATGGAAATCTTAATCACAGCAAAATTGAAGGTTAAAGGTTTTGAGATTAACTCCCAGAAATATAACTCCGAACATTCTTTCTGAAATTATTTTTACACAACTAAAATTTACTGGAACAATTTTTTGTAAAAATATACTTGCATTTTCTATGTTTTGTTGGATATTCATAGTATGGAAAAGGAGCAAATGGAAAAAATAATATCTCGGGTTCTGGATGAATTAAAACAGGGTTCTGAAAAAGAGAGCTTGCCGACTAATGAGAGGACATCCAGTTCGACACGGTCTGATGATAAATCTGTGGCGAGTTCTCCGGATAAGAAATTTCCATTGCTGAAACCTATTCGGCAAGGTGTTCCTGTATTAGTAACCGAGGAATATCTTCGCAAGGTTGTTCAGGATAACGGCGTCGTATTAATTCAAGGTCGATATATAATCACTCCATCGGCGCAGGATTATATCAGAAAAAAGAATATCACCATAAAAATTGGCGATGATGTTCCTCAAAATTGGAAACAGGAGCGAAAAAATCCTCATATAGAACAAAGTATCGCCATCGGTTCGGACCATCGTGGATTTGCGTTGAAGGAACAATTGAAGAGTTTGCTCAATATAGAAGGATTCAGGATACTGGATATGGGAACAGACAAGCCCGAATCCTGTGATTATCCTGATTTTGCTATTGCAGTGGCAAAAAAAGTGTCCTCTGGTGAAGCTAAATTGGGGATAGTGATAGATAGTGCTGGTATCGGTTCGGCGATTGCAGCAAATAAAATTACTGACATTCGAGCAGCAGTGTGCTGGGATGAAGTCTCTGCCCAACAAAGTCGTCTGCATAATGACGCCAATGTCCTGTGCATCGGTGCGGACAATCTGGCATCGGCGAAAGCAATAAATGTGGTCAAAAAATTTATTTCCACCGAATTCGAATCAGTGGAAAGATATCAACGCAGGATAGACAAAATAAAAAAAGCGGAAGAACGATAATCATTCCTGTTTCTCGAGCGGTCTAAAAAAGAACCTACCATCTTCGATATAAACATCGGTATTCAATGGTAATGATAAATTTCGGAAATATTCCAGCATTGAATCAGAATTTGCTGGTTTTGGTTGAGCGAAAGTGCTGAACATTTCCACTGGCAGCATCGATATAGTATAAATTCGATTTCCTATGAATGTGAGTTCCAATATTGCGCCGATATTTCCCAGACTGTCTTTCTGGTCGAATATAAGATTTCCCAGTGAATATGCGATTACCCCATTTTTGTAAAATTCCACGCCCTGAATTCTGTGTGGATGAGAACCGACCACTACTTTTGCGCCCGCTCGAATGAGTTTATGCCCCAGTTGGAGTTGTCGCTCATCCGGGAATTGTTGATATTCCCAACCCCAATGTTCGAATACAATTACTATTGCGCCGATTTCGGCTAAAGTGGATATAATATCGACTGCAATAGATTCGCCACGGGCAGTCCAGGTGGGAGCACAACCGGGTTTATCATCACCCCAAAAACCCGATTTTGTATCATTTAGTCCCATAATCACGAACCAGTTTCCCTGAATCCAGAAAGAATGTGGGCGGAAAAATTCTGCACTATTTTTTCCGATACCCAATGGAATTATTCCAGAATTCCATACCGAATCCGCACATTCTATCACTCCTGCGCTAAAACAATCGAAAGAATGATTATTCGCCAACGAGACCGCATCGATTCCCGCCCATTTTAATCCTTTTAGAACCGATGGTTCTGCCTGAAATACATATTCTTTATCTACAAATTTAGTTTGCGTTCCCACAATCGATTCCAGGTTTACCACTGATAGGTCGGCAGGGAGAAATATATCACGAATGCTCATAAAAGGATAATTCACGCCCATTTTTTTAATTTCTGCACCAACTTTTCGACTCAACATTACATCTCCGCCAAATACGATAGTTATTGTATCTTCACGATTGGAGAAAAAGAACTGCGCAGAAATAACCTCGATTAGAAAAATTATTATTATAATTGCTTTATGGGATATGGAAACAGTATGGACATTTTTGCTATCGGATAAATGATTCATCGATTTGGTGAATGTAAATTATGCATCAGAAAGAGCGGCGATACCTGGTAATTCTTTTCCCTCCATAAATTCTAAAGAAGCACCACCGCCAGTGGAAACATGAGTCATCTCATCGGCTAAATTGAACTTATGGACAGCTGCGGCAGAATCTCCGCCACCGACTACTGCGATATCACCACCTTGGGCTAATTCTGCCATCGATTCAAGAATGGTTTTAGTGCCCTCGGAGAATTTTTCCACTTCGAAAACACCCATAGGACCATTAAGGAATACAGTTTTAGCCTCCAGAATAGTTCCCTGATACAATTGTATAGTGCTTTGTCCTATATCTACACCCATAAGATTTTTAGGGATACGGTCGTATTCTACTGTTTTCACCGGAGAATCTTCATCCAATGATTCTGCAACCAGGACATCGACCGGGAGCATCATTTTCCCGCCCTTTTCCTCGGACTTTACCCAGATTTTCATTGCAGTGGTTAACGCTTCTTTTTCTACTAATGATTTTCCGATTTCCAATCCCAATGATGAAAAGAATGTAAATGACATTCCTCCGCCGATGAGTAATTTATCTACTCGTGGGAGTAAATTTTCCAGCACACCGATTTTAGTGGAGACTTTTGCACCACCGATTATAGCGATGAATGGTTGTGGTGGGTCCTCCAATAATATACCGAGATATTTTATTTCCTTCTCGATTAAATATCCTGCACAGGCTGGTGACAATATTTTGGGGATACCTACTACCGAAGCGTGTGCTCGATGACACACTGCAAAGGCATCATTTACATATATATCTCCGTGTTTGGCGAGTTGCGCGGAGAAATTTTCATCATTTGCCTTTTCACCTGGATGGAACCGAAGATTTTCCAGCATTACTATCTCACCCGGTTTCAAAGATTTTGTGCGTTTTGTAATATCTTTTCCCACACAATTCTGCAGGAACTCGACATTTTTCTCCAGCAATTCTGCCAGTCTTTTAGCTACCGGTCTAAGAGAAAGTTCCTTCATTACTTTTCCACTGGGTCGTCCGAGATGAGAAATAATCACCAACGATGCTCCATCATTGAGCAACTTTTTTATTGTGGGTAAAGTGGCTCTTATTCTGGTATCATCTGTTATCTCGCCCTGCTCCATCGGAACATTGTAATCGACTCGCAGAAGCACCCGTTTCCCTTTGAAATCGACATCATCTATTGTCATCTTGTGCATATATAATCCTCCCGAAAATCAAAAGCGATTGGCAAAATAAGGATAAATGAAAATGATGCAAGAGAAATTTGTAATACTTTTTCCCATCATCACATAATTCTCAACATATCTATCATTCTATTTGAGAAACCGAATTCATTATCATACCAAGATAAAATTTTAGCGAATGTTCCTTTTTCGCCAAGCACAGTAGTAGAAAGCGAGTCGAATATCGTAGAATGCGGATTGCCTATAATATCTGTCGAAACTATGGGATCCTTACAATATTCTAATATTCCTGCCATCGGACCATCGGATATTTTATAGAATGCTCGATTTATATTCTCTGCGGTAACTTGGGTTTTCAATTCCACATTCAAATCGACCAATGAAGCATCGGGAACGGGGACTCGAAGGGCGATACCATAAAACTTTCCTTTTAATTCTGGGTATAGCATTTGAGCCATTTTGAATGCACCAGTAGTAGTGGGTATTATTGACATCCCAGCGGCACGAGCTCTTCGAAGATCTTTGGGATGAGGCAAATCCAGTATTCGCTGGTCGTTAGTATATGCGTGCACTGTGGTCATAATCGCATTATTTATACCGAAATTGTCCATAAGGACTTTCACCACAGGTATCAATGCATTTGTGGTGCAGGAACCGATAGAAATTATATCGTGCATCTCGGGATTGTAATCGTGTTCATTTACACCGAAAATAAAAGTTCCATCCACATTTTTCCCTGGTGCAGAAATCAATACTTTCTTCGCTCCCGCAGAAATATGATTATTAGCTTGTTCTCTACTACGAAATAATCCAGTGCATTCTGCTACTATATCTACCGAATGATTTTCCCAGGGTATTTCCGCTGGGTTTTTGATAGAATACACTGGAATCTCGACACCATCCACTATTATTGCGTTATCCGTGGAATCGACATCATTTCCCCAGATACCGTGGACAGAATCATATTTTAGCAAATGAGCTAAAGTTTTTGGTGTGGTAATATCATTGATAGCCACAAATTCGATTTCTGGGTCGTTCCAGCCTATCCGAAGCAGCAAACGACCTATTCGCCCGAAACCATTGATTGCTATTCTCTTTGCCATTTCTTCTATTCCTCCTGAAAATTGTATTTGTTCACTGAAATATTAATCTGGTATAAATTTCGTCAAGTTTTTTGTCTATCCAAACGAAAAATTCATACATTCATTCCGACATAATAATTATTACTCGAAAA
>QNEG01000152.1 GCA_003645115.1 bacterium
AAACTGTGCAGCAACATGCAATTATGAGTATCTTACCAGTGAGAGCTATATCTGGACGGGCACTTCGATGGCTTGTCCCGCTGCTGCTGGTTGTGCCGCTCTTGTTCGACAGTATTTCACGGAGGGCTGGTATCCCAATGGAGCAAAAACTCCGAGTGATGCATTTACGCCGAGTGCAGCTCTAATTAAAGCTATGCTCATAAATGGTGCTCTCGATATGAGCGGTGAATCTAGTTGGCCCACCGATAATCAAGGTTTTGGCAGAGTAGAGTTAGAGGATGTTCTATACTTTTCAGGCGATTCCAGAGTCCTAAATATTGTAGACGAGACATCGGGATTTGTGAACTCAGGTCAGGCGGATACTCATTACTTTCAGGTGGGCAATTCCGAACCATTGGAAATCACATTAGTATGGACCGACCACGAGGCTGCTGAATACGCCGACCCCGCTATAATAAATGACCTCGACCTGCGTGTAGAATTTGGCGGAAATATCTATCGCGGAAATGTATTCTCCGGCAGGCAATCCACCACCGGTGGTAGCTATGATAGACTCAATGTAGAGGAAGAGGTTCTGTTGAAAACACCACCCGCTGCAGAATGCACTGTAATTGTGTATGCATATAATATCTCGTATAGTCCACAGCCTTATGCTCTCGTAGTCACAGGGGATCTACCTTGTAATCATCCTCCCGATGCTCCCACATTGATTAAACTTTTCGATAATGAGCGAATGAATAGCACCACTCCCACACTGGAGTGGAATGTCCCTGTGGATGATGATGGAGAAAATTTACATTTCAGGGTGCAATGGGATGATAACCCGGATTTCTCGTCGCCTACCATTATCGAGAGCAAGGACGATGCTACCGGATTTTCTTGTAGTCCACCTGTAGCCGAGGGCACCGGAACCTGCGCTTATACTATAAATTCTCAGAGTGAGGGAGCATTGACCGATGGTATTACATATTATTGGCGAGTTTCCGCCTGGGATGGACTGGCATATGGTAGCTGGTCTGAAACTCGAAGTTTCACTGTTAATACTGCACAGGCAGAATCGGATTGGTTCCAGACTATGGATGGACAATTCGAGACCGATTCACTATGGGAAGTTATGACCAGTAGCAATTCATTGATATTGCAGACTATCGCCGCATCGGTGGAAACACTAAAACGCGATGATGGCGGTTATGAAGCTTATGATGGAACGGGATATGCTAATAATGATTATACAACTCGTGTTCCAGCTCCTTCTGCGCCCTGCACATTGATAGCGGCGATGATATGGGTGCGAAATTCTCCAGCAAGAGAATGCACATTGTGGTTGTTGCCTGATTCTTTGAAAGCACCTAATGTTCATATTCCCAAAAAACCAGCTTCTGCATGGGTAGAAAAAATTATTACTCCCGATGACGATACCTGGACTTCGGTGAATTTTTCTGAAGCAGAAAAGTATTATTTGGATACTCCTCAGGAAATTCATGTGGTTTTATATACGGAAACTTCTAACACCAAAGTGGTTCTGGATCAAACATCCGATTTCGATGATGCGAATGGTGATTATTATTCAAAAAACAATGACCCACATGAAAATTGGGATTGGACATATACCTGGGAAAGTAGTCTGTTTTTGTTCCGAGCGATAGTGAAATATCCGGAGTCTTCATCGGATATAGGTAAAGTATATTCTACTCCTATCGCATTCGCCGATAATCCTGGTTCTCCAACCAGCTGGGACAAAGTCCTATGGACAGAAAACGATGGCGATAGCATCAGAGTTACTATCGAATATCGAAGTGGTGGAAGCTGGAACGATGTCGCAGATACTGCAACAATCATCTCGGGCACAAACGGTCAATTGGATATTTCGGGATTCGGCACCGAAGACACCATACGAGCTGTTGCTATTCTATATCGCAAAGGCGGTTCATCTCCGACATTGAAAGATTGGGCGGTTACCTGGGCTTTCGGTCCACCAAATAATCCACCGGTAGTTTCAAATGTCTCCGATGGTGTCGGTTGGCACAGGGGAAATATTACCATTACTTATGACCTCGCCGATGACGATGGAGATAATTGCACCGTTACCTGTGAATGGTATGATGGCACCTGGCATTCTACCGGGAATGTATCGGGTGATGGTATCGGCACTCCTACGCCACCAGGCACAGGAAAGACTATCACCTGGCAATCTGCATTGGACTTTACAGGCGAAAGTTCTACTATCCAATTTCGGATAACACCCAATGACGGCTCCGACGATGGCACTCCAGGAACTGATAATGATTGCGATGTAGATAACAAAGCACCCGATATTTCTGCTACCGGTAGCGGTGTCAGTGGTTCGTGGGGTTGCTATACAATTTCCGATATTACATTGTATGGCACCGATGGCGGTTCTGGGTTCGAGTCCGGTTGTCCCAGATACAGTTGGACATCTGCTCCCGGCAATTGTTCACAGGGTAGTGGATACACCGATGGTAACAATCCATCATCCATACCCAGTGGAACCAGAACATTGTATCTTTACGGCGAAGATGCAGTGGGTAATATATCTGATACCAATTACACTGTTCGTCAGGATTGTGACCCACCGACTCAACCGGGAACTCCATCCACTACTTCACCGACTTGCGATGATACTCCCACTTGGACTTGGGATGCATCCACCGATGCCCTTTCGGGAATGCCGGCTACCAATGCCTATCAGGTATTCTGGAGCACTACTCCCGGTGGCGAGGACAATAGCGATTGGACCGATTCGCCATCATATACTCATAGTGTTCCATTATCGTCGCCAGATACCTGGTATTTCAAAGTAGTCGCTTATGACAATGCAGGCAATAGTTCCAACAGTGATAACGGTTCGGTGGATATACTGGAAGTGCCCGATGCTATCTCATTCGATACTCCGAACAAAACTACTACCTCATTGACCTGGAATTGGTTCGCTTCATCCGGTGCGACCTCTTATGATGTGGATTACGATGCCGGTGGATGGACCAATATCGGCGATGTCCTTACTTATCAAGAAACTGGATTGGGAGTTAATACTCAACATTGTCTCAATGTGCGAGGAGTAAATACATCCTGCACCGGTCCAGAATCCGGTGATAATTGTATGTTTACTTATGCAATTGTTCCCGACGCACCTATATGTTCGGTAGCAGGAGAATTTTCAATATTCGTAGATGTCCAACCCAATGGCAATCCTGCCGATGTAGAGTATGCAATATATTGTGTGGAGGCTGGTCAGTATGTGCAAACCGATGGAAGTCTCGCTGGTTCGGAAGCCTGGCAAACCGATGCCAGCTGGGGAAATATCACCGTCACTGGATTGAATTGTGCCACCACATATAATTTCCGGGTAAAGGCTCGCAATGGAGACAATGAAGAAACTGCATTCGGTCCCGATTGCACTTCGAACACTGCCGCCTGCGGAAATCAACCACCGAATGCACCGACATTATATAATACTGGTGGTAGCGGACAATTGGTATTCGACAATGCTCGTCTGACCGACGATGATGCTGGAACCGCAGGTATTCAACTCATATTTAGGATGTCCACGGACGACCCCGATTCTCCTCCTGACGATGTCCAATATTCCATTCAAATAAATTCTGAATCCGATTGGACAGGAACCGACATTTACAATGGCGATTTGGCTGGAATTCACACATCTGGAAATATCGTGGACAAGGTATTAACCTGTTCTGTGGAACCCACCGATGGAGAAACCTATTATGTTCGAGTTCGAGCCATAGATCCTTACGGCAGCCAAAATTATGGCAGTTGGTCGAGCTATACTTGGTCGTTTACATATAAATCCTCTGGCGACGCAGAATGGTATCAGACAGAGGATGAGCAATTTAACACGGGAATACTGACCGACACCGAAACCGATGGTTTCGGTAGAGTATACCTGGGTGAAGGCGCTGCAACCGCCACATACGATTATGACGGTGTTACACAAGCCAGCGGACCTCACG
Organism: bacterium; assembly: GCA_003645115.1. Taxonomy (GTDB): domain Bacteria; phylum UBP14; class UBA6098; order B30-G16; family B30-G16; genus B30-G16. The sequence goes on from QNEG01000152.1 coordinate 3,993, forward strand.
ATGCCTTCTATTGTGATGTTGACGCCATGCCACCTACTGGCAATAATCTTAACTCAAAAACTGAAGCTAATGATGCGCAGTATGGTTGGATAGCGTCATCCAACGATATAAGATGGGATACTCCTAATCCTGGTAGAAGGGATGAAGTATTCTTGTGGTGTGACATTTACAATATTAGTGAAGCTATAGCGGATATCACACAAATCGACTTTGTTTTTGAAGGATATCCTGAAGGTGGCGGTAATGTGCAGATATGGGCTTATAACTACTCTACCGATACATGGGGACAGATAGGAACAGCAATGACTTTCGGAACATCCGATGCGACAATGACCCGCTCGATAACATCAAACTTTGGAGAATATATTGACGGAACAGGAAAGCTGGTATGGGGCGTATATGGTAAACCGGGAAATGTTTCTGGTGGATTTCCACTTCATATTGATTATGTCAAAGTTGATATAAATTACCAATCTTCTGTGACTTCCGGCACAATCGCATCTCCGGTAATCGATTACGACAGTTACTACGGCGCAACTGATTGGAATCAATTACTATTTACCGATGATGAAACCAATGGTGATATTAAATATACTATACAATACTGGGATGGCGCAAGCTGGCAGAATACATCCATTGTGGATGAGGACAATTCCCCGGTAGATATCAGCGCATTGGACCCTACCACTCATGATTCCATTCGAATTGTAGCGACATTGACTAAAGGGTCTGACACTCCATATCTTGAGGATTGGACAATCACCTGGCAACAATTCGCAGTGGGAGTAGAATTATTGGTGGGGAATTCCAGCGGTCCGGAATATACAGAATGGGCACTTGGGAATATCGACCCGGCGACGGTCAGAATTATGGATGGGACAGATAGAGTTTATGTGAAAAATATCGGGTCGGAGGCGATAAACATAATAATAAACGCTTCTCCAATCGCCTGGGAATATTCCGACCATATCGGTGCGGATACCTGTTTGATTATGGCGCTGTTCAATGGCACCACTGTCCCGGTGGAGGCTGATTTCTCC
>QNEG01000153.1 GCA_003645115.1 bacterium
GGAAAGAATATTAATATTGGATATAGGCAATCGTTACGCCAAAATATATATTACCGAGGGAGATGAACTCGGTGCAGAGTGGTCATTTGCGAAAGGGAAACCCGATTGGATTCAACGATTGGGTGATATCGCAGAGCGCTCTAATTCATCACAGGCAATCATTGTGTCCGTAGTCCCGAATTTGACGGAAATGGCAGTTATGACATTGGAACAATCGGGAGTAAATTCAACGGTAGTTTCTGGTGATATGGATTTACCGATGAAGTTCGATTACGGTGCATTGGGAAAATTGGGTGCCGATAGGATTGCCGATGCCATCGGTGCTTGGCAGTTCTATGGTGAGGATACTGATTCATTGCTGGTGGTAGATGCTGGAACCGCCATCACTATCGATTTGGTGCGACAGGGAACATTTTTAGGCGGTGCTATTATCCCCGGACTCGATATGATGAAAAATGCACTGTATTCCAATACTGCGCAATTAACATTGCCTGATAATAAAATAACTGCACAATTTCCTGGCAAGGGCACCGAACAATGTATCGTTGCTGGTTCCATTTCCGCCGCGGTTGGTGCTATACGATTCCTGTGGAATAAATTTATCCAAAAGGATGAATATGCAAGGATTATTCTTACTGGCGGTGATAGTAAAATTTTAGCGAAATTTATGAAAGATGAATTTATTCTAGACAATTTACTTCTGGTAAAGGGTGCGATTGCTATTTTCGACTATTGCAGAATGGAGAAAAAAAATGCAGAAAAAATCTAAATTATACGAGTATGTGGGCATAATACATATTCACACTACTGATTCTGATGGCACCAAAAGTCACGATGATATAATAAAATTAGCTCAGAAATACGAATTGGATTTTTTGGCTTTCACCGACCATATGAATCTGGCGCATAAAAATAAAGAAGGTTGGTATAATAAAACTATGGTATTGATTGGTTATGAACACGAGGATTGCAGTGAGAAAAATCATTATCTAATTTTCGGTTTAAATAAACCATTGCCCGATGACCTGGATGCGAAAACTTATGTGAAACGAGTTAAACAAGTAGGCGGATTCGGTATTATTGCTCATCCCGATGAAAGCCGTAATTTCCCTAAATTTCCTCCATTGCCCTGGACGGAATGGGATACTGATGAATTCGATGGAATAGAGATATGGAATCATATGTCCGCTTGGTTGGAGGGTATCGCCGAGGGTAATAAACTGAAATATCTTCTTAATCCAAGAAAATTATTATCTTCTCCACCTAAACATAGTCTGATTACCTGGGATAAATTAAATATGAAGCGAAGAGTAGTCGGAATAGGTTCTGCGGATGCTCACGGTTTTAGATTGAAAATACTCGGTCTATTCTGGCGGACTATATTCCCGTATTCTGTGGAATTGTGCTCCATTAGGACTCACATATTGACCAAAAGACAGTTTCCCCGAGATTTCGCTCCAGCAAAAAACCAGTTTTTCCACACGCTTAGACAATGTAGAGTGTTCATTTCTAATCATCGCTGGGGTGATGCTCGAGGATTTAGGTTCTGGGCGGAATCCCCAGAAAAATACGCTATTATCGGAGATAAAATAAAATTTCACAATGACTTGTGGTTATTTATAGAAGCACCGGAAAAAGCCAGGATAGTTCTAATAAAGAATGGTAAAAAAGTGGATGATGCCGAGGGCAAATTCGCTCGCTTTCAGGCGAAAACTCCAGGTATCTATCGAGTCGAACTGTGGAAAAATGAAAAGGGCTGGATTTTTTCAAATCATATCCGAGTCCATAAGACATCACGAAAAAGAAATAAAAAATCACAATAGTTTCGATTTACAAAATAGAGTAGAGATAGAAATGACCATCGCAGAAAAATTAAATAAATTTCGAGGATGTGATTATCATATTCATCCTAATTATTCCATCGATGCTGAAGGAAATATAGAACAATTTGTCAGAATTGCTATCCAGAAAGGGCTAAAAAAGATTTGTTTCACCACTCACATCGACCTCGACCCAGCGCGTTTTTCTGTGGATAGATATATCAGAAATAATGGCAGATTATATGTTTTGAATAATGACATCGTGCGGAATTATAGAGAACAGATAGAACAGATGCGAAAAAAATATGCCCACGAAATCGATATAGTGTATGGATTCGAGTTTTCTTATGAGAAATACTATGAAGATAAAATATCCGAATTCATCCAAAAATTTAAGCCAGAATTCAGTATCGGCTCGGTTCATTCGGTGGATAGTATGGAAATTACTTCCAGAAAGTCTATACTGGCAGCGGTTAGATGTTTTCAACCTTATTCATTTATGAGAAAATATTATGAGGTGGTGACCGACCTGGCACAAAGTGAACTTTTTTCGGTTATCGGACATATCGATGGGTATAAAAAATATTTATCGAAATTTTGGGGGTTGAATGAAATCGAGCGGATGGAGAGTGAAATATTGCCAGAGTTCATTCCGCAGATAGCTCGCACTGGTGTGGAATTCGAAATAAATTCCTCGGCATATAAGAAAGGTTTGCCCTCGCCGTATCCTGCGGCGAATGTCATTCGATGTCTGGTCGAAAATGGAATGCAAATAGGTTCTATCGGCTCTGATGCTCATTCGCCAGATATGGTGGGTTATCTTATAGATAATGCTATAAACTATACCCAAGGTGCTTTAATAGAAATTACGCATTTGCGAAAATAGTTGGAGGTGGATATGGAATATTATGAAATTCCGATGCATACATTAGTGGAGTTGATAAAAGCAGGAGATATCGATTCGGCGAGTTTGAGGAATAAATTTCTGAAGCGGATATCGCAAAATAACCCCAGTCTGAATGCATTCATCAGCGTAAATGAAAATCCAGGAAGTGAGAACATATCTGTTGATTCGAAATTAGCGGGAATTCCAATCGCTGTTAAGGATAATATTGCAGTGAAAGATATGAGATTGACCTGTGGTTCGCTGATGCTGGAGAATTATATTTCTCCTTACGATGCTACTGTTATATCACGACTGAAAAGAGCAGGAGCAGTGATTTTGGGCAAGACAAATATGGACGAATTCGCTATGGGTTCATCCAATGAATATTCATATTTTGGCAATGTAGTCAATCCTGTAGATAGTGAGCGAGTTCCCGGTGGTTCATCTGGTGGTTCTGCATCGGCTGTGGCTGCGGGATTGGCTCCAGCTGCATTGGGTTCAGATACTGGTGGTTCGGTTCGTCAACCAGCATCATTTTGTGGAGTAGTCGGGTTTAAACCCAGCTATGGAAGACTCTCGCGATGGGGATTAGTCGCATTCGCAAGTTCACTCGACCAGATTGGCTTTATCACCAAGGATGTTCAGGATGCAATAATTCTATATGAAATCTGCGCCGGTCCAGATGAACACGATAATACTATGATAAATGAATCTCCACCACCAATAGATTATTCATTCTGGGATGGCAAAATTCCAAAGATTGCGGTGCTTTCTCAATCTTTTTCCCCCGCTGTCGATGAAAAAATCAAACAAAGATTAAGGCAGGTCCTGGATTATTTGGATGCAGAAGTGGTGGAAGTTACCATTCCCGAGTTAGATTATGCTGTTCCCGTATATTATATTATCGCTCCAGCGGAGGCATCGGCAAATCTCGCTCGATACGATGGTGTTAGATACGGCTTTCGAGTAGAAGAGGTGCAAGATATAATGGATATGTATTTTCGCACTCGAAGTCAGGGTTTCGGAAAAGAAGTGAAAAGGAGAATTATGATAGGAACATTTGTTCTTTCAGCAGGATATCAGGAGAAATATTTTGGTAAGGCGCAGAAAGCGAGAAGATTATTCTACAATAAATTAATGGAAGTATTTTCCGAGTATGATTTTGTTGCCTGTCCTACTACGTCCACCGATGCATTCAAATTCGGAGAGAAACTCGATGACCCAGTAGAGATGTATATTACCGATATTTTTACTGTATCGGCGAATTTGATTGGTGCTCCAGCGATATCTATCCCTATGCATCGGCAGGGAGAATTGCCCTATGGATTGCAACTAATGTCCGCTCCACGAAAAGATGCAGAATTGCTATCTTTCTCCGCAATTACCGAGGATAAACTTACCCAGATGAGATAGATTATGTCGATAGTGATACTGAAACGAGTCGGCGAATATAACGAAGCCGATATTCAAGCAATTTTAGCGGAGATGTTGAATTCTGCAAATTTGCTGAACAAAATAAAAAGTGGGAGTAGAGTGCTTATAAAACCGAATTTGCTTTCGGCTCGAAACCCCAATTCTGCGATTACTACTCATCCTACAGTAGTATCGGCGGTGGCGAAAATGGTGATGGAATCTGGCGCTATACCCATTATAGGCGATTCGCCAGGTGGTGTAGCTCAAAGAACAAAACAGGTTTATTCTACCACAGGAATATCCCAACTGGCACAAAAATTGAGTATAGAAACTATTTCTCTGGAGGCGAAAAGTGCAATCGAATATAAACTTCCCGATGGCGAAATCCTATATGTTTCTCGAATATTGGATGAAATCGATTGCATAATAAATATTCCCAAATTGAAGACGCATAGTCTGGTATTGACCACTTTTGCCACCAAGAATTTATATGGGTTGGTTCCCGGTTTTAGGAAATCCGAATATCATAAAATATATCCTACTCCGACAAAATTTTCCTGGTTGATTGCGGAATTATACCAACGGGTGAAGGAAAAGGTGATATTTTCCGTTCTGGATGGAATAATTGGAATGGATGGTGATGGTCCCTCGGCGGGCAGAGTGCGAAAATTCGGAATTATCGCAGTATCCGATAGTTGCTCGGCGATGGATTGTGCGATAGAAAATCTAGTGGGATTGTCATCACATTCGCCCGTGGTCAGAGAACTGGAGCGAAGGAAATTGCTTCCTGAATTCGAGTTAAACTGGTTCGGCGAACCGATAGAATCGATAGATGATTTCAAAATTCCATCGAACTGGCTGGCTCATCTGGCGCCGTCCTGGCTCACTCGAATAC
>QNEG01000154.1 GCA_003645115.1 bacterium
GTGGATGTTCCAGCACAACTTTTTATCTATACTCTTTTATCCATAGTAGCAGCGGTGGGAGTAGTCCATTTTATAGAAAATATAGTTCGGTCGGTTAAGAAAAAGAAAATTTGTTATTTCTTATCGGTTCTGATAATCGAATTAATAGTCCTATTCGGTATCTACTTGGCGATAGGGATAAATAAAGTCCCTGTTTCGCTACCTGATTCCTTGCCAGTAGGTTTCGGTATGGCGATACTGATATCCGGAATAGTTCTATATCTAATTAAATTCATTTTAAGGAAAAATCATTTCTATTCCCTATTAGCTATAGCATTGCCAATTTTGTTGGTATCTCTGAACTCGATTTTCTGTCTTTATATTATCACCAAAAAAAATGGAAACATAAACGAATTTTATGACACAATTATGGAAATAGAAAAAAAATCGGATTCAGAATATTTAGTGGTTGGAAATTGGGCTAAGGTAATACTTTCCGAACATTATCTATTCGGTGATACATACACTCCGCATTCTGTTGTCGCCAGTCATATATTGGAAAATCTATATGATGCGAACAAAAAATGGAATAGCGCCCAAAAGATGGGCACTGAAATATGGCTGATGGAAAATTATCCATCACTGTTTCGGCAACTGGATGAAAATGGATACAAGATTACTCCTTTCAGGGATATATACTATGCGACTAAATCCAAACGCAATTGAGCACTATTTTATCAACACTACTTTCCTGACTATTGGGTATGCGCCCTGTTTTATTTGGATATAGTAAATTCCTGATTCGAGTTTATCGGCATTATATGCAAATTTATTCACTCCAGGTTGCAATTCGAATCGGTCCACTATTTTCCCGTTATAATCGAAAATATCAATATATTTTTTCTTCCCATTCTGTGATGACAATATCTCTATTACACACAGGGAATTGAATGGATTGGGATAAATTTCTACTGCAAAAGATTGAATATATTGGCATTCGGCGATATCATAGACAGTGAATTCTTTGACCGCCTCGATAGTATCGCCGTAGTCAGTCCATATAGTCAGTTTGATTCTATAGGAATTTTCCACTGGCGGATACCATACACCGAGAATACCTCGCCGAACCTGCTCGGTGGATTCTGTAATCGAATTCCATTCCTCCTCATCTGCAAATGACCATTCCAATGCATATCCTGCGAATGAGATGGTAGAATAAGGACCCACATCTATAAATGCGGAACCGAAAATAGTAATACCATCAATAATCGAAGATAAAATGCTATCTATCGATGCCCACATTACCAATGCAGTATCCAATGCGAATGGAAGAGTATCGAATTCGCAGTTTATACAAAACATCCTGGAATTATGATGAGCGATATTTATTGTCTGATAGGACCAATGTGGACTGATATAAACATCTTTTAGAACCATAGTGCCATTTTGGAATGTAGAAACATAGGCATAACTACTTCCCGATTCGAAAGAAAGGAAAGCATTATCCTTTGCAACCAAAGTGATTGTGGCGCCATCGTGGAAACATCTGGTAGCAAAAGTAAATGAACTATCCTTGCCGATTAGTTCGCCGAATCGACAGGAATCTATGTAAAATACAGTATTTCCCATTGGATACCAATTCCACCAATACACATAAGTGTTTTGATATTGCAGGTGTCTATCTGTCAATGGCACCAATAAATCGAGATAGAATCCATAATTTGTGATACCATAGACAGAAAAAGTATCCGAATAGCTGGGAATTCTGATACAGGAACCATGTATTTGTGAATCTCTGATAATCACCGAGCAATCTGGGAATGTTTCCAACGACCACCAGCAAGTATGGCAGGAATCGGCGACAAATGAATAACCGATGCCATCCACTCCCTCCATATCATAGCTTAATTCGAAATGTTCTACAAATTCTGGGTCTGGGAATTGAATATCCGCCACCGAACCATCGGGCATCTGGAACCAGGGCATAAGAGTATCGCATCGGATGAGATGAATATTACAAGAATCATTTACCATAAAATCTCCCACATTAGTTATATCCTCCAGAATTAAAGTGGAATGGTCGTATATTCTTCTAAAGTTCCAATCGGGGAAATAAGTTCTTCTGGCAATAAAAGTGCTGTTGTGGTGAAGTTCTGCAAAGTGCATAACACCATTTGCATCGATAGTGGCATCCTCCGCCTGAAAGAATGCACTATCCAGTAACCAGAGTGAATATTGTCCCACAAAGAATTGGTTGAACAGAAGATAACTTCCGGCATACATAAATATTTTCCCATTATCCTGCGCATACAATTGACCCGACAGGTCGAGTGTTGCCTCATCGATTATCAGCACTCCATCGCCCAGAATTATTATATTATCGGTGATACTGGTGTCGCTGGTAATGAATAATGTTTCTGCGGATGGTCCGACATAAATATCCGAATGTGTAAATTCCAGCTGAGATATATTGGGCAATACTCTATGGGATATATTGTAATAGGAATTTAAATCGCTTAATCTGTTCGAATTAAAATTATCGCTGGCAAATAAACCGGAAAGGATAATAATCACCCACCCAAATACGATTATTCTTTTCATATCAGTCTCTCCTTTGTGGTTTCGATGAAATCGAATATAATCCTCCAATAATCCATATTGGAAGATGGATATTTTTCAAAATATTTACATCTCCCAGTATATATAATCCCAATGCCATAGCGAACAACAATGTAGCCATAATCGATAATCCATATCTGGTAAATGCTTTTTTACTTATAAATATGGAGCCAATAATGAAACCGCCGATGCTAATTAATATCGCTGGGAAAAAAATAAGTATGCTTCTGAATAATTGAAATTTTGGGAAATAATATCTAAATAGGAGAATAAATCTCACTATATATATAATTGCCGAACATATTATTAAATATGAAAGTGATTGCACCAGTTTTTTTCTGATAATAAAAATTATCCCGATTGTGACCGATATCACAAATGATGCATATACAAACAATCCGACCAAGTGATTGAGTATAATGAGATTATTGGAAATATTGAATTCCATAACCATAATCGATTCGATTATGTATGGATAATTTGGGACAGTATCTAATATTCGCAATGTTACCGATAAAATTGCGGATAGGATTAACCCACCCACTATTATTTTTGATATATAACTATTCATACGATTTGTTGCGCAATGAGTTAACAAATGATTCTATTAATTTTATTGATATATATTCTCTTACTCCTTGTATTACTATAGGATGCGAAATATTATCTGGGTCATTTATCATATCCCAGACTGTTCCGCAGGCGCCGAGTTTACTATTTTTGGCGCCGAAAATTATTTTTCTAATTCTTGCCAGTATCAATGCCTGTGTGCACATCGGACAGGGTTCCAATGTAATATATGCATCCGCATTATCCAATCTCCAGTTGCCTATTTTTTTTCCAGCCTCTGCCAGCGCGATAATTTCTGCATGTGCAGTGGGATTAGATGTAGTTTCGCGAACATTATGTCCTCGCCCGATTATCTCGCCATTCATCACTATCACACAGCCTACGGGGAATTCGCCTTTATCTAATGCCTTTCGCGCCTCGGATAATGCCTCGTCCATATATTTTTCGTATTCCACTGTCATTACTTATATTATTTCGCCTATCATATTACTATTTGTTCTGGCAAATAGCGATTAAAAAATCACTTTTAATTTGCTCCGTTTTCAGTGCATAATCCTCCACCAGAAAGCACAGCTCGAGTATATTTCGTGTGCTCTCATCATCTTGTAAAAAATTGTGAGCAATATTTCTGAACAGTGGATGAAGAATAGTTCCGCCATATTCTTTCATTTCCAGCACCTCGAACATTTCCTTCAGCAATGGAACTATTTGCGATGATTCGACTGCTTCCGATTTGTCATTCATCCACATAGTTAGCTTGCCCGGTCGATATATTTGCTTTTTTATGCCATTGCTTTTATAAATCCTTCGGTAAACTGGCGGGATAATATTTAATAATGCATCCGCAATCTCTTTTTGACGTTCCCCCCATTGGAATCTATTCGGACCGACATATTCATTTACTATCAATAATCCATCGGGTTTTAGTGTATTCCTTATTTTCGTGAAAATTTCTCTCAATGGAGACAAGTGATGTAATGACTGCTCCGCAAATACTACATCATATCGATTTTTGGGATACGATATCTTCGATACATCGCCTACACGATATTTTATCACATTGTCCAGTCCCAAACTATTCGCTTTCTGTTGTGCATATAGAATTCTTTGCGGGGAGATATCGAATGCATCCACACTTTCCAAATCGAGCAATGAAATCCATTTCAACTCACGGTGTCCCGTTCCACAGGCGATAGAAAGTCCGTTCAAATCGTGTCTATCGGCAAAAAATTTCTGTGCGATATATTGGTAATAATCCACATCGGGATTGCCGGTTATAAGTGTATTCCATCTTCTATGCACTGCAGGGATATCCCACCAATGGATAGCGGGCGATTCTACTCGCTCCCATTTTTCACTTCGATTCGAACTTCGGTAACCAAATAATTGTCTAATTATTCGAGACAGTCCCACTTGTTTAATTTTCAAAAGAAGTTGAGCGAAATCTTGAGTATTTATAAGATTATTCAACATACTCTAATTTTAATCGAAAATTATATTTGGGGAAAGAAATTTATTATCGCAATGTTTTTTTAGCTTTCCCTAATTCCCCATCGATTGTCAGTGTATCGAATGCGTAAAAGTAAATCAAATACTCCCCTGCCGAATTGTAATCTGCATACCAATAGAATTGTCGTGCCCATTGTGTTCCGAAGTATGTGCATCCACCAAGTTTGTCCACATTGACGATAGTGGAACTTTCGGGAATATTTTCCATCTCGAGATGCAAGCTATTCAACTGCCAGTTAAACAAATAGACCCAGAATGATAATAAATCACTCTCATAACCAGTGGTATCTGGAGTTTTTGGCTTGAAATATGGATAACCGAACACACACGAAAAA
>QNEG01000155.1 GCA_003645115.1 bacterium
TAACCAATCCATAATTTCTCCTTATATGAATTTCGATTTCGATAAATCAAAATATCATTTTTACGGCGACAATCAAGAGAAGAATTCCAAAAGAAATATAGAACAATTTATTTTCACCGACTTTTTTATGAAAAAGTGCACCCAGTTGTGCGCCAAAAATTGCCGGGATTCCCATAAGTATTGCCAGAATGATATTAGTAGTCCCGATAGTGCCAGTGGGAACCCGTGGCGGTGTATTCCCGAGTATCCCTCGAAATATCACACTGACTACTGCATCCGAAAATGCAATAAATGTCGATGTTCCCGCAGCACTGGACGATGGATAGCGGAATACCACCACCAAGAATGCCACTACGAAAGCTCCACCGCCTATGCCGAGCATCGAAGATTGTGCTCCTACCATCACTCCCAGAAGAAAGAATAGCAATTTCACAGTCCATGGCATTTCACTAACCGAGTTGTAGAATGTTTTTGGACGCTTTTTGGAGTCCTGCTTTCTGGGAAAAATATGTTTACATATTCTGTATGCTGCCCATACATTGAATCCCGCCAGTATATATCTGAGTGGGTCTCCGCCGATTATGTTGGTGATAATTACTCCCAATGCACTGCCGATTACTACTCCAAATATGGCAGGTATGATAGCCTCGGTGCGAACATTTCCCATCACTCTGTGCCGGGTGAATGAAGACAAAGTAGAAAATACAATCGCACCAAGACTACTTCCAGATGCTATAAGCATAGCATTACCGGGTTCATATCCTTGTCCCTGAAGGATGAATAATAATGTGGGAACGAAAATTATTCCTCCACCTATACCAAAAAATCCGGATAGAAATCCCGCAAATACGCCTAATATTATAGTGATAATATAAAGCACATTAAAAGGTCATACTTTGAATTCACACTGTCAAGCACAATTATGATAAGAATTTCACAAAGTTTTTTCTATCCACGATTTCATATATACAAGACAATGAATTAGAGGATATTTACGAATGATTTTTTATGGACATTATTGTCCCCCAATGAATTTCATAATGATACGATTTCTATAATGAATGATTGACAAAGAAAAATGTCAGGATTATTTTTGTGAAAACAAATATTAGGAGGTTGGAATATGAATGACAGACAAAGAGAAAGACTATTGGGTATGCGTCCGGAAAATGCACTGAAAGTGATTGGTGAGAATTCCAATATATTATTGATGAATTCTCGCCATATTTTCGATGCAATAATCGATGAGAAAATTATAATTATGGCTTGTAATGCGCGAATACCGTTCGTAATTCCCGGAATAATGTTGGCAGCGCAAGAATTGGATGCAGTGGTGGCTTTCGAACTGGCAAAATCCGAGGGAAATGTAGATGGCGGATATACCGCTCAACCACCACAGAAATTTGTTCAAACTATTATAAACTATGCGGATGAAGTAAATTATGCTATGCCATTCTTTATTCACGGAGACCATATCACAGTGAAGAAAAACACCGATGAGGAAATCGACACTTCCGAGACGCTCATTCGTGCACAATATGAGGCAGGATATACAAGCTTTGCTATCGATGCCTCGCATATGCCGATGGAATACAATATCGCTGCTACCGTATATCTGACCAAGCCGATTACAGAATGGGGACTTGGATTAGAAGTAGAGGTCGGCGAAATTGCCGGTTCCGCTGGAAAATTGACCACTGTGGAGGAAGCGAAAACTTTTGTGGAGTGTATGAATCTGGCTAAAATAAAGCCAAATCTACTGGCGATATCCAATGGTTCAAAGCACGGCAATTATGCTCCCGGCGAGGAAGTCCATATCGACCTGGAGCGCACCGGACAGATTTTTTCCGCAATTCGCCCACGAGGAGTTTCCATAGCTCAACACGGTATTACAGGAACACCATTGAATATGGTCGGACGATTCGCAGATTACGGTATCCGCAAGGGAAATGTGGGCACTACCTGGCAGAATATCGCTCATAAACATCTTCCACCGGAATTGTTAGACACTATGAAAAAATGGGCGAATGAAAATGGAAAAGATATAAAATATGCTACCAGACAATTCAAAACAGAGATAGATTCTATCCCCGAGAATAATAAGAAAGCTATCGCCGATGAAGCATATCAGGTAGCGAAAGAATTCATACGGGCATTTCGTGCCACTGGAAGTGCGTCGTTGGTCGCAGAAAAAATCGTATAGATATATGAGTATATTTGTCTTCACCAATGAATCCAGATGCGATTATTGTTTCGTATTCAATAAACGCAATGATACTATAACTCTGCCGAATATAATTAGTTATTTGAATCGTGGCAAATATTTTTATGTCAACATAAGTTATCCTATCGCTTTCAAGCGGATAAATGCAATTAGGAAATTATGACATAGTGCTACTCTATTCTGGCGGATTGGATAGTTTGCTGGCGGGAGCTATATTAGCCAAACAAAATCTGGATGTCCTGGCGGTAAAATTCATTCATCCATTTTCGCCTGGATTATGGGATAACAGGAATAATTCTCCCGAATTCATTCACCATACAGATTTGTCAGATTGGAGAGCATCTGTGGGATTGGATATAATTAAGATACCGATTCCCGACTCCGAAAATGATGAATATTTTAGGAGAATTATAAATCCTCGCTATGGCTATGGTTCCAATGCGAATCCCTGCCTGGATTGTAAGATATGCTTTATGAAACGAGCTGTAAAGATAGCATCACAGGTGAATGCAAGTGGAATCGCTACTGGCGAGGTTCTCGGGCAAAGACCATTCTCTCAACGCAGGCAGGCGATACAATTAATCGAGCGAGATGCCAAGGTAGAAAAAAAAGTGGTTAGACCACTGTGCGCAAAACATTTACCACCATCGGAAATGGAAAATAGCGGATTAATAGATAGAGAGAAACTATACGATTTCTCCGGCAGGGGAAGGTTTGCACAGATGCAGTTGGCTGAAAAATTAGGTATCCGAGATTATCCATCGCCAGCCAGCGGATGCTTGCTCACAGACCCAGGATATTCCAGAAGATTTTTCGATGCACTGGAACATAATGAATTTTCTCTCCACACCAGTCAACTATTGAAATTCGGCAGGCATTTCAGGTTTCAGGGAACCAGAATAGTGGTGGGAAGAAATGAAGTCGAAAACAATATCCTGCAGAAACATTTTTCATCACAAAAAATTATGCTCGAACCAATTTCCACAAAGGGACCGATAGCACTGGTAGAACTTTCCAGCGATGATGAAATAGTAAAAATCGCTGCAGAAATATTAGCTCGATATTGCAAGGAAAAAGATAAGAAAGTGGAAATAAGAATTACCCAATGCGATAAGATAAAGTGTAATATTATAGTTTCTCCAGCAAAACCACAGTGGGTGGAGAAATATTTGGTGTGAATCCTGAATCGAGAAAAGGTAGTTTCTCCCCGTAAAGCAAGATAATCGAATCGAATTAAGTGAGTAATGAAATATCCCGTGACTATCGCCCGGTGAGGAATTGGTGAATTTCTCCCATTTCTCCTTGACATCCACAATTTTCTCCATAATATATTTATATAGTGGAGGTGATGACGATTATGAATATGGTAAATAATATTTTTATTTCGGGGGGGGATTCCCGCTCTCCGCCGGTGATTTCGAGTTGAAGACGAAGCGATGTGAAAATGCCGATAACTCGAAAATTTAACCGGAGGGTATGATGAAAAAGTATGAATTTTTGTTTGCAATTATAGTAATTATGATGACGATGGCGATAATTTCTGCCGATGTCCCGCAAATCATATCATATCAAGGGAAACTGACCGATTCCAAATCTGGCGTGGCGATGAATGGTGCATACGACATCACATTTCGGATGTATAGCTCGGAGGACGATATTTCTGCGCTGTGGAGCGAGACACACCGCGATGTCCCGGTGAAAAATGGTTTGTTCAGCGTGATGCTGGGCACAATTTCTCCATTCGCTCCCGCATTGGACTTTTCCCAGCAATATTATCTGGAGGTAGCAGTGGATGGCAATGTGCTGACACCGAGATTTCGACTTGGCGCCAGCCCGTATGCGTTGAATGTTCCCGATAGGTTGGTATTTGCGGACATTCGAGATGAAACCGGCGAATCGCAATTCACCGTGACCAATGGCGATCCGGGATTGCGGATAGTCGGTTCAGGCGCGGTGGATGTAAATTTCGACAGCGAAAGTCACACTATCACTGTGGATGTTCCGGTGATGCGCGCAAGACCTGGCGGACCGCCATTCCCACGAGGCAGAGGCACTCCCGACTATGTAGCGAAATGGATATTCGAGGATTCACTTGGCAATTCGCAAATTTATGATAATGGAGAAAATGTAGGTATCGGGACGATTTCTCCAGAAAATAAATTGGATATTGTAGGCAATTGCAGAGCGGATACTTTCTTCGGTGTGTTCGATGGCGCGATGGTCACCGATACCACGGATTCCTGCGTGCCGTGGCTGCTATCGGGAAATGTGATCTATACAGCAAACGCATTGGGCTGTTGTCAGGGTTGCACTACCGCATTTTATGGCATCGCAAAAGGGAACGCTGGTAATAGACTTTACGGTTCTAAAGACTCCACGCATGTAAATCTGGGAGTAGAAAGTTCCACCGGTAGTCCGTCTCCAATAGTGTTGCCATTATCATATTGCACAGTGGGTGGAGGACACTTAAATAGTGCCGAGGGCGATGGCGCTACCGTCTCTGGTGGAATTAATAATTATGCACATCATTCTTATGCTACCGTGGGTGGTGGTGCAAGTAATGCCGCAGAAAGTCTATACACTACTGTCGGTGGCGGTGGACTAAATACTGCTCACGGACACGCTGCAACAGTTTCCGGCGGTTATCATAATAATGCTATCTTAAACTGCGCTACCGTTGGTGGAGGATTGGCCAATTATGTTCAGGGTTTCTCATCCACTATCGCCGGTGGAGAGGAAAATGATGTGCGAGCAGAACACTCCGTAATCGGTGGTGGGCTCGACAA
>QNEG01000156.1 GCA_003645115.1 bacterium
GCAAATCCAAACTTTTCGCAATGTTCTGCACCTGTGATTTCAGCATATTTCCCACCGGAAATTTCGTTCTCGCCAGTTGCTGTTGGCTCAATCGATATAGAAAATATGATTGGTCTTTTTCCCGGTCAGCGCCACGAACTAAATTAAATGACTGGCGGTATGTTCGGAATGTGCGAGCGTAGTGTCCTGTGGCGACATAGTTTGCTCCGAGTTTATCTGCCAGTTTTATCAGGTGTGACCATTTTATCTGTGGATTGCAGATGATACAGGGATTTGGGGTTCTCCCAAGTTTGTATTCAGAAAGAAAATCTTTCACCACCTGTTGAAAAAACTGTTCGGAGACATCATAAATAATATGCTCGCAATTCAGCTTACGGCAAAGTTCTTGCGCCGCCAAAATTCCCTCGCTGGAACAACATAAATTGTCCCGCCGATTATGTGGCGATAGTTGAAATTCCCACAATTTGAATGTGACACCGATGATATTAAAACCCATTCGTGAGAGTTTCAGCGCAGAAACAGCGCTATCCACTCCACCTGATAATGCTACAATTATTTTTTCCTTGCTGGATAACATAGACGATGTAATTGCTTCAGATTATTCATACAACATTTCCAAGAAAACAGCAGTTGCCATTTATTGCAATTGGAAATAGCAAGAGTTTGTAAAAAAATTTGAGATAAAAACCCCGAACCTTATCCTTCAGCCTGCGAAATGAATTAGCATATCTACCTGCGCATATCTGCGGTTTCTATCTTCCGTTCACTCAATCGAATCGCGATGAATTGTGTTCACATTTATTACTGACGCTTTCAGTAAAAAATTACGAGATTCCTACTCGGATACTATTTGCGTAAATCAGTAATATAATCGACCGAAATTCCTTGACTTCAAATGAAATCGCAATTTATTTGTAAAAATATATTTAATAAATATATAGATGGTGAAAAAATGATAGAACGAATACCATTTCTAATTATCGGAGGCGGACCAGCTGGATTATCCGCTGCAATCACCGCAACTCGATATGGAGTGGATACCATACTTATCGATGATGGATTAAAACTGGGCGGACAATTGACCAAACAGACACATAAATTTTTCGGTTCACAAATGGAACGCGCTGGAACACGAGGTATGGTCATCGGCGAGGAAATGGTGCAAGAACTCCAGAAACATAAGAATTTTTTTGCATATACTAATACCACAGCCGCCGGTTATTATCCCGATGGTGTGGTGACCGCAGTGCGAGGAGAGACCGAATTGTTCAAGTTTAAGCCCGATGTGATTTTGGTGGCTACCGGTGCCAGCGAGAAAATGATTACTTTCCCCGGTAATGACCTTCCCGGTGTATATGGTGCTGGCGCTGTTCAAACATTGATGAATGAATTCGGTGTCCTGCCCGGCGAGCGAGTATTGATGGTGGGTGCTGGAAATATCGGATTGATTGTCAGCTATCAGTTGATGCAGGCTGGGGTCAAAGTGGCCGGTGTAGTAGAGGCTATGGACCATATCGGCGGATACTGGGTTCACGCCAGCAAAATCCGAAGATTGGGAATTCCCATACTTACAGGATGGACAATACTAAAGGCTTGCGGTGATGAATTCGTAGAGTCGGCTATTATTGCTCGAGTAGATAAAAATTGGCAAATAATCCCCGAAAGCGAGGTTGAGGTCGAAGTGGACACTATTTGTCTGGCGGTAGGACTTTCTCCAACTCTGGAGTTACTATTCCAGGCAGGAGTGAAAATGAAATATGTCCCCGAATTGGGCGGCGATGTCCCATTGCGGGATGATGTCCTGAGAACCAGTATGGAAAATATATATGTGGCTGGCGATTCTGCTGGAATCGAGGAAGCATCCAGTGCAATGCTGGAGGGACAATTGGTGGGTATCGCAGTGGCAAAGCAATTGAATAAAGATGTCCCCGACTACGAGCGAATAAAAAATAAATTGACTAATGAATTAGAAACTCTTCGTGCTGGTCCACTACCGGAAATGTTGAGAAAAGGATTGAAAAAAGTCATTACTAAATGGTAGGAGGATATTATGTTAAGAAGAATGATTTTGTCGGTATTGGTGTTAATAACGGCTGCATTTGGTATGGAATTCGAGCTGGATATTCTGGCATCCTGCGGTAGCGAGGATACTACTTCAGGTATCGGTGTGATGATGGATGCATCCAATGGATACGACACTTATGACTTTCCCAGTATGGGATTTCCACCAGCATTCACTTTACAATTTGAAAATCCGGGTGGAACTCCAGCATATTTAGTCCGTGATATTCGCAGTGCTATCGATTCTGTCCAGATATGGGATGGAATGTTTATAAATGCCACCACTGCAGAAATTACACTAACCTGGACTCCACCGGTGGAAATCGCCGATTCCGCTGAATTGATGATTACTCATTATACCCCAGGAGATAGTGATACCACCTGGTTCGATATGCTGGTAGAGGATAGCATCTCACTTTTCTTTGGTGAGTGGATACAGATAGTGTTTCGCCACACTATAGAACCCATCGTAGATACAATTCCGCCTGTGATATTGGAATATAGTATCGCAGAGGGAGAAACTATTACCGACCCTACTATGCCACTTTCCATAACGGTGATGGATACCGCCACTGGAATAAATCCTTCATCTATTGTATTCAATTTGAATGAAATGGATGTCAGTTTTTTGGTAACTGATTCCACAATCGGCGATACAACTATATTCACTTACACTCCCATCATTCCTTATGTATTGGAAAATATACTGTTATTTTCGGTTTCGGATTACCAGGAAAACACAGTAAGAGATACCCATTATTTTTACTATGCGCTCCCTGATACTGGCGATACTACCAGCGATTCATTGCACACCATTACCTGTATGGTTATGCTGGCAGATTTCTCTACCGACCTTTCAGGAAGTATGGTGGAGATATTAGAATTAGGTATTTATGACACCACCGATATGTCGGGGCGATGTGTGTTCGATTCACTGGAGGAGGATACATATACATTCAAGGCTACTCGCCCGGGATATATGTCTCAAGATACGACAGTTTATGTAGATTCGAATTTCACATTGATATTCCTGCTCGAACCTTATGATAGCGGAGCATTTATTGTGTCCGGAACGATTACACTGGAAGGAGTTAGCGGAGATTTATCCAATTCCATAGTCACCGCGATTGGAATGGATTCCATTCCAATAATCGATACCACAGATATGACCGGTTATTATGAACTGGAAATCCCGCTGTTTGGAATGTATTTGATTACTGCCGAACATGAGGATTTCATCCCCGATACTGCGATAGGAATGTTCTATACGGACACTACGGTAAATTTCCATCTTATGCCGGAGGATAAAATAGCCGAAAAGAAGAATGATGAAAAGCGATTATATTTAAGTGCTCATTCCGATATGTGGGGAAATTATGTTTCCATAACCGCAATCAATGCCATCTATGTGGGAATTTATGATATTTCGGGGAAATTAGTCCATTCATTTCAGTGCACAGACAATATTCACTATAATATTTCGCAGGAACAATTAGGCAGTGGAATATATTATGTTCGCGCTTTCGGTATCGATGATGTCAGGACAGTAAAAATCGCAATCATAAAATAGGATACAATTTATGAAACGAGCTATTATTGTTGCCTTTTCGTTTGTGGTTCTATGCGCTTTTATTTCGAATTGCGCAGGGAAAAAACAATTAAGGAGACCATCTGGGCCGATAAAAATCCCGAAAATCGAATCCGATGAATTGTTGAATATATTATTAGCACAGGATACTGTAATTCATTGTGTTCGGTTATCTGGTCGAGGGATATTCAGGACATCGTCGAAAAAACAGGGCTTTCGAGTGGGTTTAGTATCGGACAGAATAAAACAAAGACTGGGAGTATATCTGGGTTCTGGGATGATTGGTGTGGCATCTATCTTGTGGTTATGTCATCCGGAAAGCATTTGCATTTATGTTCCTATCCGAAATTATGTAATGGTGGAACCGATTGGATATAATATCGAGGGAATAGTTCTTCCCCCGAAAGCATCGGTGATGATAGATATGTTCTCCGGATTGTCGCCATTGGCGCGTTTTTCGGACTATCTTACCCATTATGAACAGACATCTTCGGGATATTATCTTACTTTCCAGAATAACAATGAAGCATTAGTAATACTTGCCACACCGCAGCCTTGCTGGCATATCGATGGATATCAATGGATACAGGAGGGAAATCCCGGACAGATTGTAGATGTCCAATTTCCCGAGGGAGAATTGCAGAATAGTATATGGGTTCCCAATAAAGTGATAATCTCTGCTCCCACACTGGACCAGGAGATAGAAATGGAGATAGATAAATATCTTATCAATCCGGAGATAAGCGATTCATTATTCGAGCCTAACATTCCCGATGATGTGAATTGGTGGCGAGCATACTAACGGTTTGTTATAATGATATTATAACGATGTTATGATTACATAACGATTTTGGACTAAAAATATAAAAAATAATAATTTCTTGTAATCGAATCCGCTATTTTATATCATATTTTGGTGGGAATCATATCCCGACTAAGGTGTATTCGCCATTCAATATCGCATTGCATATTTCTGCGAATTTGCCACCATCGGGATCATCGAAGTTTACAGGATAATTTTGCAGGTCGGATATGGAATATACTTTCTTTTCCAGTTTTCTCTTGTCATTTTTGGGGAATTTTCGTTTTCTTCTGCGGTGTTTCCTTGCCTCGCGAGTGGCTAATGCCGCACATCGAGGTGAACAATACCTTTTCTGATATTTCGCTCCTACCTTGACCTCGAAAGTGTTTTCACAACCTTCTCGCTCACACTCTCTTATCTCTATGGGTAATTTCTTTCTTGGCATTTTTATCACCTCTTTTCTTTTCACTTGTAGTATAAGCAATTTCTATGCCAATTACCTGAATATTGAATATTTTATTCATATTTAAACATATTATATA
>QNEG01000157.1 GCA_003645115.1 bacterium
GGCATACTCTATGAACATTCCCAGAAAAAAGATAGAAAATGTGGTGGCTATTATATCGGAAATTTTAGCCAGTGCAAAAGGAAATCAGACGAATTTCGAGCTAAATGATTTCGAGGTGTTTGAATTGAAAATGATTAAGGATGAACTCGAAGAAATGCTGAATAATCAACAACTGGAATATGCGAAATGGCTCAATCGCACTGTGATTTCGAGCAGTTAAAATACAATTTAATTGTAATTTTTTATGGCAGCCGTTCTGTTTGTAAAAGCATCCCCCCTCCAATGACGGCTGCCTTATTTTTTCCCAGCTAATATTTGGACACAAGCATATATTCATTATATTTATTAAATGAGTATCGATAAGAAAAGACCTGGTCGGCAGGGCGAGAATATGGCAGTCAAATATCTGACCGAACGAGGATATAAAATATCGCATAGAAACTGGTATTGCCGATGGGGAGAATTAGATATAATAGCTATTTCCCCCGATGATGTTCTGGTGTTTGTGGAGGTAAAAAGCGGACGAAGTAAGAAATTCGGCGAACCAGTGGAATGGATTACCCATACCAAAAGGGAACATTTATTAGAATCGGCGCGACAATTTATTCTGGAAAATCAAATCGACGATGTTCCACTGCGATTTGATGTAATCACTATCGATCTGGCGAGCGGGAAAATAAAACACTTCATAAACGCATTCGGTGCGGATTGATTATTTCACTATTAACACCGGGCATTTCGAGCGACGAATTACTTTCTCGCTGGTGCTACCTATCAATAATTCCTGAATAATTCCTTTCCCGTGTGAACCCATTACTATCAGTCCAGCATCCTCTTTATTTGCGATTTTTATTATTTCCTCGTGAGGAATTCCCTCTACTATTCGAATTTCCACCTGATAGCCCAGTTGTTTAAGTTCCTCTTTATATGGTTCGAATTCCTGTTCTGCTTTTCTGGTGAGTTCATCCGAGACTTCCTTGCGAAGATTATCCAGTTGAATGGAGTAAAATCCCTCCAGATTGGCAAGAGAATCCACCTCGCGCTCATCGATTACATTCATTAGAATAATTTTCTGAGCGCTACATTCGGTTCGCAATTGTTTTATCTTTTCATACGCTCTTCCCGCAGTTTCCGAAAAATCTGTGGGAAATAATATTGTCTGGAACATTTTTTTATTCCCTCCCCATAGTTTTATTTAAGATAGACCGCATTCTTCTCCACAATAAAATTATCCCCGCGAATTCTAACATTATATATTCCCGATGTCAAATCCTGTGGATTCCATTTATATACCGAACTATTCTCCATTTCCGAATGGTGAACCACTCTTCCAGATATATCCGTGATAGTGATATTATGTTTCCCTTCGGGCAGGTCAGCCTCGATTAACAATTCGCTATTGAAAGGCGATGGATATAGTCGCAGTGAAATCTCTTTTACCATCGGTTTATGTTCTTTCACTTTCCATTCGTTCAGGAAAGCCTGTGCAATCATGGAGTCGGGAACTCCAGCAGCTGCAAACACAAATGGAGTATCTATCGACTCGCAATATGCAAATGGCTCACCAGCATCGTATAGTTCATTTCCATTCTCATCCTTGAATACCAATACCTGTTTCAGTCCCGATGGAACATTTTCTATGATTGGCAAAGTATCGAATATGGGAACCACAAAATCGGTGTCCAATTCAGTGGTGCCAGAAAATAATGCCGATGACATATCCATCACTATCGCATAGATATTAGTAAATTCTATATCTCCGGGATGAATAATAATATTAAGGTCTATTGTGTCATCCACTGGGATTTCCACTCCCTCATAAGAACCGCCATTGGTATGGAATGGACTTAATGGATATACCCCCATAGGATTTCCTTCCAGCGACGAATCATCCGCTACTACTATACCAAATGCATAGTATAAACTGTCATCAGAAAATGAGCCTGATACGGTAAAATTCCACGGCGGGGAATATAACAATGCAAATGCAATCTCTTCATAATCAAGTTCACCGCTGGCGAGTTGATGCATCTGACCTTCGGTAAGCACCGCAGCAATTCCCTGCGCAGATGATGGTTCGGTAGTCTCGAAAATAAGTCGTCCACTCACTGTCCCGCCGAATACTGCTCCCATAATCGTAATAATAATCACTGCACAAAATAATCCCTTCATAATAAACCTCCTCGATTTTATAAATTTACCGTAGTCAATATACTATAGGAATTTTCATTATTCAACTAATTTATACACGATTATCGTAAATTCAATACCCCAGAGTCATAGGAAAGGATAAAATATCCCTTTCCTGGCAGTATCTTATCTACTGGCTGCATTTCATCGGACTGGCTATTATATGTATATATGTAAATATGGTCGCCCAGTATTTCCTCCGGATAACTGGTTAAACTATAAATCCCCACACCTTCTGGATTGGATATACCGCCGATTAGATTCCATTCAGGATGCATAGGGACATCCAGTGTTCGAGCTGGGATTCCGCCAGAAATCATATACATCGTGTCGATATCGGATAGAATCCAATATCCATCACCGGGTTCCACTACGGAAGTAGTATCATAATACCATTCCTCGTATTCAGTGGAGAATCGCCACTCATATGCAATCCCATACATAGCGGTGGGGAAAATGTTAGAAACAGAATTATCCTCGAAGAATACCGGGACACTCACCAAATTCCAGCCGGTCTTTATATTGTAATACGCCACATCGTCGTAATATTCGAGTATAGCTCTTATCATATATGTGGTATCTGCAATCGCGCTCCAGTCACCTCCGCCATAATCGAAAGATTGAGCGAATCCGGGGACATCCACTGCAATTCCGGTATAAAAATCGGGGACAATGCAGGATGCCACGAATGGACCATCTACTATTATAGTCTCCCAGCTGGAAACATTTACATTTCGCCAACCTGGTGCTGATACGGGTAACCAGGAAGCCGATGATAGTATCAATTGTGATGGAAAGCTATCGGCATCCACAGACCATATCTGCGGTTTGAATTCTCCAGTCACATTGAATCTATATAACAATGTTTTCAGTTGTCCTACCTGATTTATGGGAAGACAGGTGCCGAATCCATTGCCCCCAGAGTAAAACGCAGTAGCATTGGGAACCCCATCATCGTATATCATAGTGTCGATATATATCGATGCATCGGTGCTTCGGGGAGTAGCAGAAACCATATTGGAAAACGGCGAAATTCCCAAACCAGAATGCTGTGCCTTTACAGAATAATAATAGACATTATCATTAGTCACAGAGACATCGTTATAAAATGTATCTGTTGTATAATCGAGGAATTCGAGCAATGAAGTATCGGGATATGAACCACGATAAACCTTATAGTATTCTACATCGGCGGGAATAAAACTTCTTCTCATATATACTGGTTCACCAAATGGGATAACTCGCTTGGAATGTGGCGATAATGTCGCCAATCTTGCGCCATAATATACGGATGCTCGTATTTGCAAATCGCCTGGAACCTCCACAAATGAAAAATAACTATAATCGAATAGCCAACTCCTGCTTTCGCCACAGGGGTCATTATCGTGAAGTATATAGTGTGGGAAAGTATCTGGACTCATAATTTTTTTCACGCCGATATGGAACTCCTCGCCAGCGTCGAAAGTGAGTCCACTTTCAGATAGGTCGATAGTTTGCCAGCCGGATACCAGTATATGTTCCACTGTGTATAGAGGAGAATACACATCTGGTCTGCCGACGCCATTATCCTCATAGACCGATACTTGCACATATAATTCTGGGTATGGGCAATATCCCCAGAAACGAGTGGAAATAAGTGAACAATCTTCAGCGGGAGTGAACCGAACAGATACGATATCGTTTCTGTCGCCTTCATCCAATCCACCACCGGAACCGTCATCATAGGCGAGTTCTACAGTTTCCACATCGATAATCGGCGAGAGCCAAGATAGTTCCACTCGACCATCCAGATTACTGAACGCAGTCAACTCTCGAGGTGCATTTTGTGCGATGCTTATGCACGCAGCGATAAGCACAGTAATAATCACATACGAAAAATTTCTCATCTTCAAACCTCCAATTTATTGCCAATAAAATGTTCTGGGCTATATAATCCCCGTGTTTTTCTAATCAACCAGCGTGCAACGATTATAGCTCCCCGAGCGAACAATTTTCTATCTCTCGCTCGATGAGTAAAAATAATTTCTTCCTCCGGAAATGCAAAAATAATTTGATGTTCGCCAACAATATTTCCCGCTCGGATAGAATGGATTCCAATTTGGTTATTCGGTCGTTGCCCGATATGTCCCTGCCTGCCATATATTATATCACTTTTATCGCCATCTCGAGCTGTTATAATTTTCTCCGCAAATGTGATAGCTGTTCCACTGGGAGCATCGGCTTTCCGGCGATGATGTAATTCGATTATCTCCACATCTGCGGTGTCGAATATTTTCGCAGAAACCTCCACAAATTTCCACAGCGCAGCGATAGCGATGGACATATTCGACGAATAATACACTGGAATAGTTTTTGCGGTAGAATGCAGTAGTTCGATTATTTGCTCGGATAATCCTGTGGTTCCTGATAACAGTGGTATATTTTTGTATTTGCACCATTCTGCGATTTTAATTGTTCCATCGGGAGAGGAAAAATCTATTGCGCAATCCACATTATCCGGAAGATCCTCCACATCGGAATAAACAGGTATTTCTCCGATATCTGTTCTTCGGGTATCCACTCCTGCCACCACAAATTCTCCCATTTCTTCGGCAATAGAGACCAGTGCTTTACCCATCTGTCCGAGTATTCCAGATATTACTAATCGCATATTACTCCGTCGTTTCCTGTAAATTTTAATCGAATAACACAATCGGTCAAGCAAAAATTAAATTTATTATAAAATATTTGCTTCTGTTAAAGTTTTCTTTAGTATTTGTTCGGTCTTTTCCGATGCTGTAGTTAATGGTGGTAGATGTCTA
>QNEG01000158.1 GCA_003645115.1 bacterium
GAATTGTATTACTCCATAAATAATTTTCGGGTTCACCTCAAATTATTAAAATATTATTTATGGCGTAGAAATTGTAAAACTGTCTAAAAATTTTCTTTATCATTATTACAAAGAAAAAGGAAACTACTAATAACTGTGCAATTTAAGTCTTGTAAGGCACTCTCGACAATTTGTGATTGGGAACGCAGCGACATTGTGCGCAGCTTTTATGCAGGCTTTTATACTTCTATATCTTTCATTTGGGAATTCCCATTAATTCTATTTTATCGCCATTGGGAATTCCCGATAAATATTTATCTTGCGAGGACGACAGTTCCATTGCATACTACTTCGCCGTTGGATATAATAATCCACACATAGAGACCTTCTGGGAGCGGATTTCCGTTGTGGTCGTTCCCGTCCCATGCTCGCTGGATAAATCTCGTAATATCGGTTATCGCTTGGATATCCTTGTGGAATACCATCACATTTCTGAGGTCGTAGATTTGCAATTGAGCATTTTCGCTGAACATATATGGATAGTCGAACACAGCGATTTCGTTTACATTATCGTTGTTTGGAGTGAATGGATTGGGGTGAACTAGGCAGGAGACTTCGGGTTCGACAAAGAAACAGTATGTGGAATAGTGTAAATTATCCGGGCAGTAGTCTGTGGAGTCTGTCAGTTGGATATCCACGCAGACCGATTCTCCTGGTGGGAATGTAATATCGAACATTTCGGGGATAAATCTGAGTATTCCTCCGTTAATAGAATCGATGTTAGTCCATGGGAATTCCCGGAAATTATATTGTATAGAATTTACCCATATTGTAATGGAATTGGAGTCGGCGCCGGATATTTGGTCTCCCACTGTTATCACAATGTCCTGTTGCCTGTCCCTGACCATATCTGCGGTAGGTTCGTCTAATTCCGACCAGGGCGGTGACATATCCATAATAAAATACCAGCATACTTGCTGTTCTAATTCGTTCCCAAGCATATCGTTTGCGGCGATGAGGCAAACATCGACTTGCTGTCCATCGTAAAATGGCGGTGATGGGAAGAAGTAAAGTGTATCGTTCCCAAATTGGATTTCTGGGTCATCGATAGAGAAAGTGTCACCCTCCACCACTAGCCTGATAGAGCTGGAATCGACGCCATCGGAGTCGGTGATAGTCATAATTATATGCTCGTCCTCGCAGGATGAATAAGCACCATCGAATGGTCGTATTATTGTTCCTATCGGTCCGCCGGGAGCGATACACACATTCCAGGAGACTGTGGAATCATTGGGTTCGCAATATCCTGGAGTAGGCTGGTCGTATGCGTAGAGCGAAATTTCGAAACAATCTCCGCCCTGCCATTGGATTCCCAGGCTTTCGGGAATGAACACCAATGTGGTATCATTTATCCAATATAGTGCGGGAATGTCAAGTGTATATTCGTTCCCATCCACTGTCAGTATCACCGATGAATCGGCAATTCCGGTTATTGTATCCATTGCAACCAATGAAATTGTGGGAGTCCGAGTGGACACCGTTTCATCATCAGCGGGAGTGAAACTGTGCGCTACGAATGCGGCTAAATCCATTGAGAATTCTACGCAAACGGTGTCCTCCATTGGATTTTCCAGTGTATCAATCGCCGAGAGCACGCAGAAATAAACTGTCTCACCCTCGGCGAGTGCAGGCTGTGGATAGAATACCAACCGATGGGAACTCTCATTCCATTCCAATTGCGGATCGCTCCCATAATTTATCACAGTCGTTCCCATTACGGTGCTTCGCCACACAGATATGGTTATCGTGGTATCGATTATGTTATCATCCTGCGGGTCTGTCAATATAACTGCGATGCTCTCTCCCTGGCAAGCAGAGACTATTCCTGGCTGGGGATGTTCTATTATCGCAACCGGTCCACCGGGAGTTATCACAAAATACCAGCAGGAATCAAGTTCATTCGGGCAGGCGCAATTATTGTCGAAAGCGTTCACGCACACATCCACCACACTCCCGCCAGTCCACCATATTCCAGCCTCGTCAGCATCGAAACAAGCACTGCTACCATCCCAGCTAAATCCTATATCGCCGTCCGAATATTCCACTCCATTTATTATCAATGATATTGTGGGAATGTCAATACCCGAATGCACATCTGCAAGCTGGACACATATCTCCGGATTGGCTATATCTATTGTATCATCGGCAATCGGTGAATAGCTGGATACCTCGGGCGCGCTGTAGTCGAGCATAACATAGAAACTGTCTATGTGTCCATGGTCGAATATATCATTTCCCAGCGAATCCATTGCATACAGCACATTTGCGCACACATTCCAGCCATCCGATGGCAACGAAATGGGAAGCTCGATTATATAATCGAAAGTGATGGAGTCTGCGTATTCGTGGTAATTTATCACACCGGATGCAGATACATCGAGTGTTTCACAGGAATCGCAGGATGGTCCGAAACAAACTTCGAACTCGATGCTCTCCGGTATTATTCCATCTTCGTCCTCGAAGTAAATACTTATAGTTTCCTGTGCACAGCCTATCCAATCGGTTTCGCAGGGACCCTCGATTTCGCTCCACGGTCCACCACTTTCTACATAAAATGTGCAACAAGTGTCAACAGTATTCGGAGGACAGATATCATCGGCACAATCCACTAAATGCCAGCATACCAAAATGGAACTCCCACCGGGAAACCGCAAGCTGTCCGCATCCGGGTCGAATATCAATTCTCCGCCCAGGTATGTCAACCAGCCATCTGAATAGGAATAATCTGTCCCGTTCACCGTGATTATTGCGCTGTCCAGCATTAACCCGCAGCCGGAATCATACGGAACAATCGAAATATCCGGATGTGTATTGGCGATAGTGTCACCGCAGCCGGGCACCCAATCCATCGCTATGGGAGCGATTCGGTCCAAATAAAATGTCCACTCCAATTCCGTTTCCAATTCGTTCCCAAGCAAATCATCCGCAGACAACAATCGCACTGTGATTGCCCCTTCTTCAGGCAATGCCGGCGAGGGATAATATACTAATGTATCCGCTGAATAAGTCAAATTAGGGTCCCCCCAATAAATAGTGTCATACCCGCTGACATATAGCACCACTGTGCTGGTGTCCACTCCGGGAAGACTGTCCCACAGCCAAATCACTATGGAATCTTCATCGCAAGAACTTACCAAATCCGGCGGAACATAAATCTCTTCAGCGCGCGGTCCCTGACAATCTACACTAAATACCCAACTGGTGTCAAGTATATTGTCCTCGCAGTAATCCGTAGTATCAGTGATTGATACTCGAACTTCTATTGTATCGCAACCTGCATATTCATAGCAGGTGCTGTCAACTATAAATTCATATATTCCATCCCCCAATTCGCTGTAATCCAAACAGGCGCCACCATAGGAAACCCCATTCAAATATAACTCCACAGTGGCAGGATCCAATCCGGATAGTGAATCTATTATATTAAATGAAATCCAAGGATGTCGTGTGTAAACTATTTCTCCCGCCATCGGAACCTCATCCAACAGCACTGGTGTGTGTCTGTCCATATAAAAATGTGAACAAACCGGGCGAGGCGATAGCGGATTCCCTATCGGATCCTCAGCATACAATATGCATACCTCAACCGTCTCCGCAGAACTGAATCCCACTGGAGAATGATATATCAATACTCCAGTTCCACTGTCCCAGCTCAAACTGGGATCGGGATAGGTGATTGTATCGGTCTCTCCGCTTTCACTCCTATATATCGATATTTCTATCGTGCTGTCAACTACTCCGTCCTCATCCAATAAGTGCATCACCACCCCAGTGTCCTCACAGCTAACCCAAGCTCCCATAAACGGATGCTCCACGCTCCCATACGGTCCGCCTGGCTGTATGTAAAATCTCCAGCAGGTGTCCAGAACATTGGGCGCACACAAATCCGGACTATCTATCGAATGCACGCACACCACCACTGAATCTCCGCCAAACCACCGCAATCCGAAACTGTCGGGATAAAAACATACAGAAACACCTGATACCTCCACTCCAGGAGTGTCTATCCCCACAAATACGCTCCCATCTATCGCTATCTCCAATGAATCCCAGTTCACTCCAGATAAATTGTCCGTCATATCGAAACATATCGGCGGAGTCCCATAGCTTATAGTATCCCCCACTCCAGGAACTATATCTGCTATAATTGGACTCTCTAAGTCAACTGGGAATTCCCATTCTAAAGTATCCTGTAAATACGCTCCCACGCTGTCCAGTGCTGTCTCCAACACTACACTCACCACTTCCTCATTCGACCACCATAAACTCTCCGGTGGACAATAACTCAAAGTCTCTCCAGAATAACTCAATAATCCGCTCCCAAAATCCAATGTATCATCATTTATTATCAACTCTATACTGAGAGTGTCAACAGGTAAATCCTCATCCCATAAATGTATCAATATGCATTGGTCGGCGCACGCTGTTATCTCACCAGCCTGCGGAGTGATTATCTCAGCAAGCGGTCCAGGAGTCAATTCATAACTCCAGCAATACACACTGTCATTGGGACCACAGTAATCAGGCATATCTCCAATCCCCATACATACCAAACTGCAACTACGCCAACTCGCATCGGGCAACAATACATTCGGATCCACTGTGAAACGCAACGAACCCGAACTGTCCCCCGCAGATACACTTATCCCTGCCCGAGGATACTCAAAAGTGTCTTCGCAAAAACTTACCCAGAAACTGCTGGTATCAACACCACTTAAGGTATCCACAAAATGACCCTCGAATAAGCCTACCCATTGCATCGGAAATATACTCCCATCACCAGGAAAATTGAACACCATAACCGGTGCACTCTTATCCATCACAAAATCCCAGCAATACGGCGATGCTAAACTATTCCCCAAAGAATCCTCTACATACCCTATGCACACTTCTACCACACTGCCATCATCCCATGCCTC
>QNEG01000159.1 GCA_003645115.1 bacterium
ATATAATCCACGAAAACCTATTTATCCATATTTTGTATA
Organism: bacterium; assembly: GCA_003645115.1. Taxonomy (GTDB): domain Bacteria; phylum UBP14; class UBA6098; order B30-G16; family B30-G16; genus B30-G16. The sequence continues at coordinate 40 of QNEG01000159.1, forward strand.
ACGGAAATTAAAATATCTCTATCGTTTTTCAATGGTTCGTCGATAACCATCTCCAGCAATTTTTCCAGCACTTCTCCCACTTGCGGACCTGGTGGGATATTCAATATCCTCATCACATCGTGTCCATCTACTTCCAAATCGCGCACCGATAATGGCGGTTTCTCTGAAATTATTCGCATTACTCTATTTTTATATTCCTGCTCACTATTTATATCACCACCTAAACCTTGTGCTCTGGTATCGGCGAATCGAAGTTCGAATATGGCTGGAATCAACTCCTGACCTACTCGGCGAATGAATCTTCTAACACCCTTATCGGTTTCGGCGTGAGTAAACATATGATATCTTACCAATTTCGCCACATTATCGGCGAATTTGTGAGAGAACGCATATCTGGTGAGCCATTTTCTTGCTACTTTCTCGGCGGTTATCTGATGACCATAAAACCTCGCTCTACCATCAGCTTGAACATCACGATGCCGTGGTTTTGTTATATCGTGGAATAATGCAGAAAATCTGACCAACGGTTCGGCTGGAGATTCATCTATTGTTCGCATAGTGTGTTCGAATACATCGTAAGCGTGCATACCACCGGGTTGAGTAACTCCAGAACAGGCGGACAACTCGGGCAAAATCTTATCTAATATTCCCAATTTCAACATACATCTGAATGCATCGGATGGCTTATTCAGTTTCATAATTTTATAAAATTCCTCTCCGATTCGTTCCGACGATATTTCTTCCAGCAATGATACCGATGATATAGCAGATTCTTTGGTCTTTTTGTCGATATTGAAATCCAGTTTCGCTCTCAATCTGCATAATCGTATCACTCTCAATGGGTCGGCTGAAAACACATCGGGATTCACCATTCGAATAATTCCATTCTCGATATCTTCAACTCCGCCAGTGGGGTCTATATATTTGTGATTAGTAATATCGTATGCTACTGCATTAATAGTGAAATCTCTTTGGCGTAAATCATCCTGGATAGACATATTTGGAATTTGTCGAGCGCTGTGGATAGTCCTTTCCGATGGTATGGAAAAATCATATACATTCCCTCCATAATGGAATTTTGCCACTCGAAACGATTTACCCACCCATTCTGCGAAACCGTATTTTCTCAATATTTCAATCAATAAATCTGGTGAAATATTTGTTATCAAAATATCCTGGTCGGTGCGCTCGATTTTTAATAATTTGTCGCGCACAAATCCACCCACGAAATATACTTTACCCTTATTGCTCAATTCCGTTAGCAATCCCATTGGCAATGACCATTCTATTTTAGTCGGCTCGATTTCCATTTTAATAATTTAGGCATCCAATCGCTCCCGCAAATTGCGGATGTGGTGGAACGATTACCTCGGTTTCCAATTTATTTTCCAACAATTTAATTACTGCCTCGCTCAATGCCACTCCCCCAGTTGCCACTAATGTATCCAACGGGAACCTCTCTATTAGTGATGAAAATCTATTCACCACAGAATAATTTACTCCGGCGGCGATTCGTTCGGTGGAAATACCTCTGGAAATTTTTTCCAGTATCTCTGTCTCGGCAAATACCGCACAGGTAGCACTAATCGGCTCGGGATTTTCATAATATCGTGCCATTTGCTCCAATGATAATCCCAGTATCTGCGCCATATTTTCGATAAATCTTCCAGTGGATGCAGCACATCTATCCGATGTGATAAAATTTATTAGTCGTTTATTTTCTACTCGAGCAATTTTAGTATCCTGCCCACCGAAATCTATTATAGTAAAATTGTTCAAATCGGTCAGATATACTACACCATCAATATGCGCCTGAATTTCTGGTATTTCCTTTGCGCCAGCTAATTTTGCTCGTTCCCGTCCATAACCGGTAGCGATAATCTCTGCGGGTTTACCAATGCCTAACAGTTCCATATTAATTATGAATTCTCCACTCTCGGAATTGGAGCCATATTTCCGATAGAATTCACCCGAATCGTATTTTACCAATTGCAATTCGTCATCTTCGCCTTTTCGGGCTATTTTCACAAACCGACTGCCTATGTCTATCCCTACTTTCATCTCTACATATCCATTCTCAAATTTTGGTTTTATAAACATAAAAGATAATATTCCATATCGAGTCTGTGAAGTCAAATGTTGGGAATTTCTGCTGATGGATAATTTTCATAGGAAAAATCATCGACTCAAATAGCCAAGAGAAAACATTATTAGTTGTATTTTAAGCTGATTGAAAGAATTTTCTGATTATTCTGAATTCATTTATTCCTAAATAAGCGATGAAAATCGATATAATGCAATTGCTCCTGCGATTCCGGCGTTCAATGAATCGACTTTTTCTGAAATAGGAATGCTAATTTTGTTATGCGGTAGTCGAAGTATGGATTTCCTTATTCCAGCGCCTTCGTTTCCGACAATTAAGATATTTTTTTTCCCGATTGATATGGAATTTATATTGGTGCCATCGGTGTGAGTAGCGAAAATATTAAATCCTCGCTCTATGAATTTGGATAGAATTTCTGTGCTATCTCTATGTCCCATATCGATTATGGGTATATGGAAAAAAGCTCCCGCAGTAGCCTGAATTACTTTGTAATTGTATAATTTTACTGTATCTTCACCGATTATCACAGCAGAAGCACCGAATGCGGCAGCACATCTGATTAATGTGCCACAATTCCCTGGATCTCGAACTCCATCCAGAAAAAGTATGATGCCCTTATATGTAAGCAAATCGCCCAATCGAACATCGTCGGATTTAGCAGGAAATCTCAACACCGCTAATATTCCCTGCGGACTGGATTGTTGGGATATCTGCTCGAATTGATACCGTTTTATCGCAATTATAGGAATATTTTCTTCAGCAGTAAGTTCCTGTATTCGACTAAATATCGGTTTGTTTACGAATAGAGAATCCACTACGATTTCATCCACTCGATAATCGGATTTTGGTTGTAATTGCAATGCCTCCTCGACAAAACATAATCCCTCGATTATGAATTTCCCATACTTTCGCTGATATCGCTTGTTGCTCAATGAATTATAATAATTTAATTTAACCTTGGATAGTTTGTTTATTTGCATAATACGGTTTTGCAGGAATAACTCCCCATAGAATCATCCAGCGGTTATCTATACTGTTTTTTTTAGGCTTTCTATTTTATTTTGGAATTTCTTTCTGTATTACAATTCTGAAAATGCCGGAATGAGCTTTTTCGCCTTCAGGCAGAATTTTCACTACCAGATCCCAACCTGGCGCCTCACGGATTTCTGGCTTATTGGGAAGTTTTACTTTAACAGACCATTCGGCAAATTCTCCCGGCTCGATATGGACCACATTCTTTTTGAAAAACAAGAATCCTTTGGATACCTTTAGCCATTTTGTTTTCCCTGGCTTATTTTCACCAGTGTTTTGAATGGCGAGTCTTATATCATACCATTCAAATTCGGGGAATTCATACGGCTCTATTACATAATCGTGTCCGGTAGTATCATTATTATAAATTTTGAATTTCAGTTCCGTCCCCTCGATAGCATCATCGACAGTAATAAACTGTGCACTGGGGACTATTCCAGTTGGTTTCGGGGTAGGGTTCACCACTCCATTGGGTAATGTGCTTATCAAATAACTACCTCTCACACTGGGAATAATACCAAATTTTACATTCGCAGATTCCACTTCCAGTTGTTCCTCCGCCTGGACTAATACCCCAAGTTCCCAATATTGATTCAAATAGATAGAATCCTGGGGAATAGAAATTACTAAATTCACTCTACCAGTATCGAAAGGCATCACAGTAACAGTATCGGGGACAATTTTACACCAACTAACATCGGGAAAGTTTTCATAGCCAGGAAGAAGACTATTAGGAGCCTTACTGGCTTGGAGAGTTACCTTAAATCTAATCGGTATTTCATTATCGTTGGGAATCAGGATGTGTTCATTAGCTTTCTTGTGCATATCGAATGTATAACCGGGTGGAAGAAAATCGAAACTCACCATAGCAGGAATCAAGCCCACCGATGCAGAATATATTGTGGACACCATAAGTAAAAAACTGATGATTGGAATAAATTTTTTCATTATATCCTCCTGTTTTATTAAACAAGTAATTACTTATTGAGATATTTGTCAAATTAAATCTGTTAACTTTTGTTAATCAATCACTTATTTTTGCTTTCACCCAAAAAATCACATATTGAGCTCCAGTCGCCGATGACGCCGTAGGTGGAGTAATATAAAAATACAGTTCGATAATGTCGTTATCCCTTCGATATGTCCCATCTTCCATAGGCGGTGGAATAGGGTCGTGCGCATATAGATTAGTCCCGGTATAAGATAGAAATGAATAATATTGAAACCCTGATGTGGGATGAAAAGAAGTGGAATCGATTTCCTGCCAGGAACCAGTAACAGGTGGAATACAATGTGAATTCATTTCCGCTGGTGTGAAATCGTCTATAATTCCATTCGCAATCATAGCGATAACGCCGATGCCACATTGATTAGTAGTTCCAGCAAGGTCTTCACAAGTAAAATAAGTGGGATGAATTTCCCAGGTGGGACCGGTTTCAGCACGCACCATCAAATCCAATGTTATTCCGCCGTGATTTTCAGCCCAGTATGCAGGTATCGCCAGTGAACAAACCGCTAATTCACCTACATCTGTGTAAAATGAATCATACGAAGCACTCGAACCGAAAACCCAGGTGGAATCTACATCGGAGTCATCATCCCAGCCATCATCGAGTGTATCGATACTCCAGGCAGCGCCAATCATACGCATACTTATTTTTATAAATACAGTATCGGTGGCAGAACTACTGACCCATTCCTGTCCGAATAAAAATATTGGCGATAAGACAATCAAGCTGGTTAAGAAAAATGTTATTATCTTTTTGCTCATAATATAAAAA
>QNEG01000160.1 GCA_003645115.1 bacterium
ACCACAAATGACAATAGATAAAAATAGTTATTTGTAGGAATGTCCTCACCGGTCGAAACGCTCTATTGGATATGTTAATATGTCATTTCGAGGAATGAGGAAAAAAGAAGTCTTCATCTGTTTCTATCTGCGGTTTCTATCTTCCTGAATCGAATTTTGCACCAGTCGAATTATAAACTATTCAGTCTTTCAATTTTCTGGCAAGTATATAAAGCACCGCCATTCTCACTGCTACTCCATTTGTTACCTGTCGAAGTATTACAGAGTCATCAGCATCGGCGACTTCGGGTTCGATTTCTACTCCACGATTCATCGGACCGGGATGCATAATTATGTGGTCTGGGTCAAGTAATTTCACTCGCTCGCCAGTCAGTCCCCAGAACATACGATATTCACGAAGCGAGGGTATATATCCTGCTTGCTGGCGTTCCAATTGTAATCTAAGCACATTGACCACTTGAGCATCTTTTAATGCGGATTCTATCTCGGTAGTCCATTCTACTCCAAATACATCGGGATTCGGTGGTAAAAGAGTTTTCGGCGCACAAATCACTACATTTGCTCCCAATTTTTTCAATCCCCAGATATTACTTCGAGCTACACGAGAATGTCTGATATCGCCGAGTATTGTTACTTTTAATCCATTGAAATGGTCGAATTTCTCACGGATTGTGTATAAGTCCAGCAATGCTTGAGTGGGATGTTCGTTGGTGCCATCGCCAGCATTGATTACTGGAACTCCAGTGGTGCGAGAGATATAATCTGGTGCTCCCACGCTACTGTGCCGAACTACTACCATATCTACTTTCATCGCCAGTATATTATTGACCGTATCGCGAAGTGATTCTCCCTTTTTTATACTGGATGTGGATTTGGAGAAATTAACTACATCTGCAGAAAGCCGTTTTTCTGCAAGCTCGAAAGATAATCTCGTCCTGGTGGATGGCTCATAAAATAAATTCATCACAGTCAACCAGCGTAAAGTGGGAACTTTTTTAATATCACGGTCTAATATATTGCGAAATGCTTTCGCCTCATCCAGAATGTATAATATTTCCTCATCGGTAAGTTCTCTCAATCCTAACAGACTTCTATGATTGAAGGACATTCTGAATCTCCCATCTATTTTATATACTTACTTTTCTTTTCGCTTAATTAGTAAAACTTTATCTTCTCCATCGGTTTCTCGAGTCAGGACCTGGACATATTCATCGGAGCGAACCTCCACTTTCCTCCCAACATAGTCGGGTTGAATGGGAAGTTCTCTTCCGCCTCTATCTACCAGCACTGCCAGCTGAATAGATGCTGGTCGTCCGAAATCTAAAATTACATCGATTGCAGAGCGAACAGTCCTACCAGTGAATAGAACATCATCTACCAGAATTATATTTTTTCCCTTGGGGTCGAATTGTATCTCAGAACCGTGAGTGTGTGGAAAATCTACCATCTCACGGAAATCATCTCGGTATAAAGTAATATCTACACATCCGTGTGGTATTTTCAATTGCTCGACTTGTTGGATAAGAGTGAGCACTCTATCAGCGATATCTGCGCCGCGAGTCCTTATACCAACCACTGCCAGATTTCCTGCACCACGATTACGCTCAACTATCTGATGCACTATTTTATTAAGACTGCGTTCGATAGACTCACCATTCATCAGAACCTTTTTCATATTCCCTCCAATTATCAACTCGACCGTCGAAGTAGTATCTATTGATAGCTAAAAATAAAATCAATTTTTCAGATGACAAGATAAAATTTTTGGAAATACCTCTATTTTTTCCGGACAATATCAATAAATTTAGAATAGATATAGAATAGCCATACAACCGATTTCATAGCAAACGAAATCGAATTCGTCGCTCGGCGATACTGATGAACAATTATCTATTGCTTTAAGCAAATTTGAGTTTTATTCTACCGTATAATCTGCATCCATTACATCCTGGTCCTCATCGTGAGGTTTTTCTGTCTCGCCCGATGGTGGTTGTTGTTCGGCACCTGGAGGTGGTGTAGTTCCATGGGTTTGATATAATTTCTGCGCTATCTTATGCCAGCTTTGCTGTAATTGTTCCATATGGGTTTTTATTGCGGAGATGTCATCATTTTTCAATGCAGTTTTCAAATCGGCGATTATCGATTCCAGTTCGCCTCTATCCGAAGAATCGATTTTATCGCCCATCTCTTTCATTTGTTTCTCTGTGCTATATACTAACTGGTCGGCACGATTTTTAAGTTCAACTTCCTGTTTTCTTCTCTCATCTTCTTCGGCGAATTTTTTTGCTTCATCCACCATCTTTTCTATCTCGTCATCGGTCAAACCAGATGTGGGTTCGATTCTAACACTCTGTTTCTTTCCGGTAGCCTTATCGGTAGCGGTGACATTCAGGATTCCATTGGCATCGATATCGAATGTCACATCTATTTGCGGGACGCCACGAGGTGCCGGCGGAATCTCCTCCAGATAAAATTTTGCCAGAGATTTATTATATGCTGCCATCTTTCGCTCGCCCTGAAGAACATGAATTTCCACTGTGGTCTGATTATCCTCTGCTGTGGTAAATGTCTCTGTTTTCCGGGTGGGAATAGTAGTATTTCTGGGAATAAGAGTGGTCATAACTCCGCCCAATGTTTCGATACCCAGCGATAATGGAGTGACATCCAGCAGGAGAATATCTTTAACCTCGCCTGCCAGAACTCCAGCTTGAATAGCGGCGCCAACTGCCACTACTTCATCAGGATTGATGCCTTTGTGTGGTTCTCTTCCAAATAACTCTTTCACTTTCTCCTGAACGGCTGGCATTCTGGTCATACCGCCGACCAGTATCACCTCGTCGATGTCCGATGCGGTCAGTTTTGCATCCTTTAGTGCATCATTGCAGGGACCAACGGTTCTTTCCAGAAGGTCTGATGTCAGTTGTTCCAGATGCGAACGAGTCAATTTCATCAAAAGGTGTTTCGGTCCCGAGGCATCTGCGGTGATAAATGAAAGGTTTATTTCGGTTTCCATTACACTGGACAATTCGATTTTTGCTCGCTCTGCAGCTTCTTTGAGTCTTTGCATTGCCATAGCATCGCCGGAAAGGTCTATCCCTTGTTCCTTTTTGAATTCTTTCACCATCCAATCGATAATTTTCTGGTCCCAATCATCGCCGCCAAGGTGAGTATCGCCATTAGTAGAAAGCACTTCGAATACTCCTTCGCCCAGCTCGAGTATGGAGATATCGAAAGTTCCACCGCCTAAATCGAATACCGCTACTTTGATGTTCTTTCCTTTTTTATCCAATCCATAAGCGAGAGAAGCTGCGGTGGGTTCATTCAAAATTCGTTTTACTTCCAGTCCGGCGATTTTTCCGGCATCTTTGGTAGCTTGTCTTTGACTATCGTTAAAGTATGCGGGGACAGTAATAACCGCCTCCTCGATTTTCTCCCCCAGATACGATTCTGCATCGGTTTTCAATTTCTGCAAAATCATCGCAGATATTTCAGGTGGAGTGAATTCCTTATTCATATTCTCGATTTTCACTGTCGCCATTCCTCGTGGTCCTTTCACTACTTTGAAAGGGACCTGACCGATTTCATTGGACACTTCATCATAGCCTCTACCTACAAATCGTTTTATGGAATATACAGTATTTTCCGGATTGGTGACTGCCTGTCGTTTTGCGGTGACTCCAACTAATCGTTGTCCATCTTTGGTGAATGCGACCATAGATGGAGTGGTTCTTCCACCCTCGGCATTTGGTATAACGGTCGCTTTTCCACCTTCCATAACCGCCATACAGCTATTGGTTGTGCCAAGATCTATGCCAAGTATTTTAGCCATTTTTCATCCCTCCTCGATATTGTTTAAAGTAAAATAAATATCAAACTAAAAGGTCGAACAAAATAGAAAAATAGAACAAAATATATTTGTTCGATTTTCGATTACAGGATGGGGTGACTCGGCAAGCCACCCCATCAGTCTCGACTACTATTCCACCTCTATTGGAATTTCTTTTGGTTTTGCTTCTTCTTTCTTGGGCAATTTTATTTCCAGGACTCCGTTGTTATACTTTGCCGATATGTTCGCTGGGTCCACATTTGTGGGGATATAAAAGCTCCTGGAGAATTTCCCGAATAATCGCTCGATTCGATGATAATTATCCTTTTTCTCATCGCGTTCTACTCGCTTGTCGCCGGAGATAGTTAGCACATTTTCCGATAATGTGATTTTAACATCCTCTTTTTTCATACCAGGGATATCTGCGCGCACAGTGATTTCATCGTCATTTTCAGAAATATCTACTCGTGGAATCCAGCCCTCTCGCGCCTGCCGGCGAGTTTGCAATTTTTGCCCTAAGAAATCATCGAAGAATTTGCTTATTTCGTCTTCGATATTCATCAAGTCCTCGAATGGTCTCCATCTTGTGATAGCCATAATTTCACCTCCTGTTTAGTTTATCTGTTCGATGCACCGATACTGAAGCAACATCTATGCCAATTATTGCAACTACATTTTAATCGGCGTAAATGCCTATTATTTCGGCAAGTTAATGATATTATCCAGATTTCATCTTCCATCTGAAATAGGATACGGTGACATATTTGTCATTTTTTGGCACAGGAGATGACATCTTATTCCAGCATTGTCATCGCAAATTCCCGTTCGATAAATCGAATACAAAAAACAGATTTTAACTTAAATTGGCGCAGAGGAAAATTTCTCGTTTCCTCATTCCTCGAAATGATATATTAACATATCCAGTAGGGCGTCTCCAACCGTCGGGATTCCCCTTCGGATAACAATTTTTTCCCATCTGCGTTCATCTGTGGTTTCCGCAACCTAAAGGATGCGGTTTTATTTTAAATACAATATTTTTTTAGTTGCTGATAATCCGTCTTTTGTGGTTGCCTCGATGAAATAAACTCCGCTGGATATTGATTCATCGGGACGCCAGATGAACCC
>QNEG01000161.1 GCA_003645115.1 bacterium
GAAAAAGATGATTCCGGATTTACATTGGTTGCGCCCGATGCCGATGGTGATGTCCCATTCGACTATATGATTGTGGTGAAACCAAAAACAAATTATGGTATGGGTCGATTTCCGCAGGGATTGGGTCCACCGGGTGCTCCCGATGTGGAAGCAGCAAGGGCTAAAAATCAACCCGATATGGATAATATATTCAGATGGAAACCCGACCACGAAGTCTATAATTATAAACGAATCAGAAGAGAACGATTACCACAACCACCAGTCAAATCAGATGAATAAATTTCACAATCAGGGGAGGAGATGATGACTAAATCTGAAATTCTTGCAATAATAATGTTATTGGCTCTATCAATTTCGCTGGCTCAATGGGATATGGTAGATATGGGAACTGGCGGTGGTTGGATGCGAGGTTTGGTAGTCGGTCCAGTAAAACCAGATAGCAGGGTGAGTGTATTTGCTGCAAATATGGATGGAAATCTATATGAATTCCTGTGGGAGGATTCTGTCTGGTCTATGACTAATATTGCTACTTTCTATTATAGTGTGGAAAGAATGTGTATCGGGAATGTCAAGGGTGAAAGATATAATCAGCTTTATGTTGCCTGTGGTGATACACATATATATGAATTTATGTGGAATCCCGATGAATTATGCTGGGACCAAAATAGAATCGAGACACCACATAGATGGAATGCCGATGTTGTGATAGGGAACGGTAGAAACGATGGAATAGAGCGTTTGTATCTGGGAACCGAGGACTATGTTTATGAATACACCTGGGATGATACAGGATGGGTAATCGAATATGTCGGTTCCACCGATACTACTTATGGAGAATGGATAGAAAACCTGGAACTCGGAACCGGCAAAAATGACGATACAATCCGTATTTATGTTTCCTGTCAAAATGACCCCGATAGATATGGTGTCTGGGAGTTCACATGGAATGGAACAGAATGGGTGCGAGAACCGGTAGCGAATATGGAGGGACACCATGAAATTTATGCTCTCGCAGTCGGTGAGGGCAGGAATGATGGAATTACACGAATCTACGCAGGTGGAAATCAGCAAAAATTGTTCGAATATACCTGGAATGGAACAGAATGGGATAGTATTTTAGTCCATGAGGGCGAAAGTAAATGGTCGATTGCAATCGGAAATGGTCGCAATGACTATCCACCTCATTATCGAGTATATCAAGCCTGTCACGATGGATATGTATATGAACACACCTGGGAGGGCGATAGCTGGAACACCGTAGCAATAGGTGTTGGAATTGGATGGGGTTTGGATAATAATATGTGGGGTTTGGATATTGGAAATGGAAGAAATGACGGAATTATCCGTGTCTATGCAGGGAACTATGATAGACATGTTTACGAATTCTCATTCTCGGCATCGATATTCGAAACTGCTCCAAAACCCGACTGTTTTCATATATCTGCATATCCCAATCCATTCAATTCATCCTGCGAAATTACTGTTCAGGAAGATGCGGAGGTGGAAATATACGACTTACGAGGGAATGTGGTAACCCCTATCCCGACGAGTCGAACCGATGCCGACCATTCGGCAGAGGTTTCAGGAGGTTCAGCATCATCTCGGGGGATTTTCATCTGGACACCGAACGAAACAATCCCCTCGGGGATATATCTAATAAAAGCAAAAACACAAAGTGGACAGATATTTACAAAACGAATTATATTAATCAAATAAATGGGGGCTATATGCGTGGCATTATAATTTTTGTGTTGGTGCTAATCGTATTCACCGGGCTTTGCTATGCACAGGCACAATTCGCCGTTGCTCTCGGCACGGTAAATCTCGATTATGGTTTCTCCGTGATTCAAACTGCCGATGGCGGATATGCGATGGCGGGATACACTTACATTCCCCCTACTGGTGGATATGATATGCTAATCGCAAAATTCGATACTATGGGCAATTGCGAATGGGCAAGGACTATTGGAAGACCAGCATACTATAACTATGGGTATTCGTTGATTCAGACTGCAGATAATGGGTATATTATATCTGGTGCCACCGATGGATACGGTGCAGGATATTTCGATATGCTTCTGGTAAAATTCAATTCCACTGGAACATTCCAATGGGCAAAAGTCCTTGGCGGAACAGGCGCTGAATACGGATATTCGATTATTAATACTTCCGACGGCGGATATGCAGTTGCTGGAGTTACGGGAAGCTACGGTGCTGGCGCAACGGATATTTTTCTGGTGAAATTTAGTTCCGCAGATGTTTTTCAATGGGCTACAGCAACTGGTGGAACCGATGAAGATTTATTATCACAGGGTGCTCCTTCGGTTATTCAGACCGCCGATGGCGGATATGCGGTTAATGGATATACACAAAGTTTCGGTATGGGGTGGTGGGATTTTATATTTGTCAAATTCACTGCAGCTGGAGCAGTAAGCTGGGCGAGGACAGTCGGTGAATCACCTATCGGTTCACCTGATTGGGGATATTCGGTCGCACAAACCACCGATGGCGGATATGTCCTGACCGGACACACATCGAATTTCGGCGCCGGAATGGGTGACTTGCTACTTGTGAAATTCAATTCAGCAGGCACTTTCCAATGGGCAAACACTGTCGGCGAGGCAACTAGTGATGCGGGACTCTCTGTTGTTAGCACCCCGGATGGCGGATGTGTAGCCACTGGATTCATCGGATTTTCAGGTCCAACTTCTAATGATGTATGGTTATTAAAATTTGCTGCTGGTGGTGCTCTCACCTGGACAAGAGTTATGCCATGGACATTTGCCGATTATGGCAGAGAGGTTATTCTGACTTCCGATGGAGGATATGCAATAGGTGGAATGACCAGCAGTTTCGGTGCGGGAGACCAGGATTTCCTACTGGTAAAATATGATAATATGGGATATACTTGCACTGGAAAAGATACTTTCCCCATTGTTATGAACTGTTCGCCGACTGTGACTTATCCATCGCTGGATATGGTAAATCCATCCCCGACTATAACCGATGTTTCGCCGGTAGTTACGGATATAACTCCAACATTGACATTCATTTGCCCTGTGGAATGCAGTCTCGAGGCAATCGCATCCAATGATGGTCCATATTGCGAGGGCGATACTATCCGATTATTCGGCGGTCCCGATGCGATGTCGTTATACCAGTGGAGTGGTCCGGACACTTTCTCCTCATTTTCACAGAATCCTACTATCCCGAACGCTACTTCATCCAATGCCGGAACTTATACACTGATAGTGATGGATTCTTTGGGATGCTATGACACAGTGACTACAGATGTAACAGTTAATTTTCTCCCGTTTGTCTATTGTATGGCGAGTGGTGAATGTGTCGGAGATACCATACGACTTCATGGCGGTGGTCCAGGATTGATATATGATTGGACAGGTCCCGATGGATTTTCATCCAGCGAAATGGAACCGATTATCCCGAATGCCACATTAGATAATACTGGATGGTATTATCTTGTCGGCACCGATACTACCACCGGTTGCTCGAATTTGTGTAGTGTTTATGTAGAAATAGTTAATTGTTCCTGTCCACAACCGCTTGCCTGGATTGAATGCCCATTGCCTTGCTGGAGTTTCAGTTCCTGTTCACTACAATCGGTTGTATTCGGTTTCATCGATACTGCTGGAGTGGGTATGGATTCTTTAAATTTCTATTTTACCACTATAGTCGAACACATCGATGAGACCGTAGATACGACACATTTGTTCGAACCCACGCCATTTATAGAATATTTCACGAGTGCAGATACGCTTTTTGCAAATGTATGGGGCAACTGGAACGATGGCGATAGTGTGGTAGTATCTTTCGATAGTATGGTTTGTGAACCCATAGAAACCTGGGGGTGCAAAGCTATCGGTGAAATAGAAAGTGAAGTCGCATATTCGGTCACACCGGCACAGGATGGTGGATTTGTAGTGGCTGGATATACAGAAAGCTTTGGTGTAAGTATGTCGGATCTGTTTGTTATTAAATTCGATTCCTACGCTTCATTGGAATGGGCGAAAACTATCGGCGGAACCAGTTTTGATTGTGGATGGACTCATCCTACTCCGGTTATCTCTACTACCGATGGTGGATATGCAGTAGCTGGAAACACACAAAGTTTTGGCGCAGGAGCAACGGATGTATTTTTTGTAAAATTAGGTCCTGCAGGTTCATTCGAATGGGCAAGAGCTATTGGTGGTGCACTCGATGATGTCGCTTATTCCATTATCCAAACCGCAGACAATGGATACATAATTTCTGGGGTTACCAGTAGCTATGGTTCAGGAAATACAGACTTATTTCTGATAAAATTGAGCTCCGCAGGTGTGCTGGAATGGGCAAAATCAATCGGTGGTCCACAATATGATGAAGGATGGTCGGTAATTCGCACTCTCGATGGTGGTTATGCAGTGGCTGGATTCACTTCCAGTTTCGGCGCAGGTTATTTCGATATCTGGCTACTCAAATTCGATCCAACATATTCATTGGAATGGTCAAAAACTCTTGGCGGTTCACTTAATGACGATCAGGGTATTGCACTGGTCCAGTCGGATGATGCTGGATATATTATCGCGGGTATGACAGCGGTATATGGTGCAGGTAGCTGGGATTGCATTTTAGCCAAATTCGATAGCACCGGTATATTCGAATGGGCAAAAACTATCGGTGGCGTAGGACTCGATGTCGCCTGGTCTTTAACTAAAACCACCACAGGAGAATATGCAATCGCCGGCGGAACTCAAAGTTTCGGTGCGGGTAGCAGAGATTTCCTGATAGTAAAAATGAATGATGCCGCCGAACTATTATGGGCACTCACTATCGGTGATACAGCATATGACGAAGCTCGTGCTATTGCATCATCTCTTACCGGCAATCTTATCGTCGCAGGTGGAACCGCAAGTTTTGGTGCTGGACCACAGGATTTCCTTATCGC
>QNEG01000162.1 GCA_003645115.1 bacterium
CATAATAATGAATTGGAAATTCGGTTAGCCAATGCGCGTTCGGGAAAAGCAAAGGATTTATTCGAATTGGCTGTTCAATATGCTCGAATGACATCATTTTCGCAGGCAGATTCGCTATTCCTTCAAGCAGTGGAAAAATCTCCCGATGATGCCGCATTACTTATTGCGGTGGGGAAATATTTCGAAATATATCGCAAGCGACCCGAACAGGCGCGCAAACTATACAAACGAGCATCTAGTTTGGAAACCGAACTTCGCGATAGGGCATTTTATCTTTGGGGATATACTTTCCTGAGGACCCGTCAGGTAGATAAGGCACTACATATCTGGTTGACTGGATGCGAAAAAGCTACTTCGGCTGAGGTCTGGCTCGATTGCATAAATGATATAGAAAAATTGAACAGACCGAAACAATGCCAAAAAATATTGAATACACTGAATAAAAAATTTCCCCAGTATATCCAACCATTGAAGAAAATGCTGACTCTGGGTATCGACGATAGCACCAAAATTATGAAAAAAATATTCCAGATAAATCCGTTCGATGATGTCCTCGCAAAATATTCGAGTATCTATCCTGTGGTGATGGATTACACTCATAATGATATCGTGAATAAAGCGAAAAACTCCAGTGGCTTGGAAAAAGCACTGTTCGGTCACTATCTTTTGGATAACTGGCACAATCAGGATGAACAAAAACTGGGAATTATTGCGTTGAGTGATATAGCCGATACGCCCGATAAAATACTAATTCTGGCGGAATGCCTTGCTCGCCGTGGCTTAGATGAATATGCATATAAATTGGCAGTGAATGGATATTCCAATTGCCAGGATGAAGAATGGAGAGTTCGAGCAAAACTGTTAGCTGGAAAGATATTGAACGATATGAGCAATGTGGGATTGGATTTTATGATGCCGATATTATTTGGCGGAAATGAACCAGACCTGCTGGGCGGTGCCCTATCTGTCCTTACCGATAAAAACGATGTTAAATATTTCGGACGAAATATAAAAATTGCCGAAAACAAACTGTTTACTCAACAAAAATGTATAAAATTGCTCGAATCTATATTATCAGAAAACCCCGACGATAAATATAAAGTAGAAATATATCGAATATTACATAGTATCGCTAACTCACGCCATAACTACGAGGAAGTTATCCGACTATTAAGATTGCGAATGAAACACAATCCATCTATAGAGCAACAATTAGAGCTATATCTCGATATACTCGATATATATAGAGAGTCGGAATCTATCTCCAGTATGATAAAAGTTTGTGAGGAAGTTTTCGATAAATATAGTGCTTGTCCTGAATTAGCGGATTATATAGATGATATAAGCTGGAAGCTATATGGTTGTGAAGATAGCGAAAAAAGATTGTTTTCACGCTATTTTACAAAATGGCTGAACGATGTGGAAAGCGGGAAAGTTGCGCTGAACAATTTTATGAAATTATCTATCCATTATTACAATATATTGAGTAAATCTGGGCGAAAAGATTTTGTGGAAACTTATCTAAAAAGGATATTGCAATTCGACCCCCACAATAAATTCTATAAGAGATTGGCAAAAGAAAATGCTTATGTATTCGGCGGAAGAGAAAAGTTGTTTAGAAAATATCCATTTATCAACGAGTTTTTGAATGAATACGCAGATTATATCGTGTGGAGTGGCGATTTAATTTCTAAAGCTAAATTCTATTATGAACAAGCTACTGAAAATGAACAAGATATTCCTACCCTATTGCTATCGGCGGAATTAGAATACAGGGCATCACATTTCGAGCAAGCATATAAGTTATATCGACAGATACTGAAGTCGAAACCGGGCTGGCGATGGCTGATAATTCGAACAGCCGAACTCGCAAATTCTCTGGAAGATACCGACTATGCGGTGCGATTATATAATACATTGATAACACTCCAACCCGACCAGCAGGACTATGTGGAGCGATTGGGCGATATACTCGAACAATCCGATAACGATGCCGATGAAATCTGGAATTTGCTGATATATAACAATCCGATGGATAAACATAGCTGGGGAGAATTATCGGCAGTCCATTGGGATTATTTGCGATATGAACAAGGTGAACAGGTAATTCGCCAGGCTAAACAATTTTTCGGGGATGAAAAAATATTCGCCAAAGAATTGGGAGCATTATTGGACTGGCAAGGACAATATGATTCCGCATTCCAGCAATACATACTCGCACTGCACACTGCGGATTACTGGGAAATAGATGAACTAAAAGATTGGTTAAAGAAGTTATTCAGGCATTCTGGGAAACAAAAAAAATTGATTCCCGAAATAGCTGAATATGTGAATTCTAATCTGGATGCTCCCGCCGTGTTGGATGTATTCATCGACTTGTGTATGGAAATATCGGATACATCCACAGTGGTGAATAAATTGCGTGAACTCGGTGAGAATAGCAAATCCACCGCAATTTTAAATAGAGTGATTAATTATTCGTATTCACTCCAGCGACCAGCGATTGCAGCCGCAGCATATTCTCGAATAGCAAAAATAGAGAATGAATATGAACCACTGATAAATGCCGCCGGAATTTATGCAGAAAATGGTAATTTGTCTCGTGCACTGGATATCTGGCAGGATGTGGTCGAATTCAAGCCCGAATACCGTTCTCAATACGCGACATTCTTAATAGACCATTCTCGATACAAAGACGCTATAAAAATATACCAGCAACTATTGGAAGAGGATTCATTAAAGGTAGATTATTATTCTAAATTGGCAAAATCGTATATAGAACTCGGAAACACAAAAAAAGCACAGGAAGTGTTGATAGATGCCATAGAGATGTATAAAAAACTCGATGAGAGCAAGTATGGATATCGGATAAAGGAATTGCGAGTCGTGCTTGCAGATACATATCGCGATGGTGAACCGCATTCCGCATTATCCGCATACGAAAGATTGTTGAATAAATATCCTACCGATTATTCAATTTTGCGTCGAGTGTGGGTTTTTGCTACCCAAAAAAATCTCACAGAGAAATTGATAAATTATTACCAGAATGTAGCGGAGGAATCACCGAAAAATTACAGATGGAATATCATACTATACTGGTTGAACCGATGGGAACGCAATATGGATAAAGCAAATTACTGGTTAAGGAAAGCCTGTGATAATGAACCACAACGAGTCGATTTCTGGCAGATGCGTTTCGATATGGCAATTGTTATGGAAAATTATTCCGATGCAGAAAAATGTATAAATCAGCTGGAAAAATTGGGACCAGATGTAGATAATCTTAAAATCGATTATTACTTAATCACCGACCGACCAGAAAGTGCATACAAGATAATTTCCAAACCCATTCGAAAACAAAAAGTATCCGCCTATGAATACAGTAATGTGATTTCAGATGCAATATCACGAGGTTTATTCGATAAGGCGAGAGAATTATTATCCAACTGGGAAAAAATGGATAGTGATGTTATGGAATCGAATGGGTATTACAATAACCGCTTGAGATTATACGAATTGGAGGAGCATCCGGATAGCGCTGTGCGATTGATACAGAACAGGACACAATCTCATTCATTATCACAAAGCGGTAGCGATTGGCGAATAAGACGAGTAATAAACGATTTTGTGGATTTTGTGGATAGATGGCATTCATTGGGCAAGGCTATAGAATCCTGCGAGTCTGATATCGCAAAATTAGGTTATTGGGATAATATACTACTACAGGAGTTGTATATTTCTGGCGGAGCTATAACCTCGCTGGCAAAATTACTTCATAGGAACGGGGAAATCGAATCTGCGATGGAATATCTATATAATGCGCAAGAATATGACCAACTGGGAAAAATTTGTTCCGATTTGAATCCACATTCTGAAAATTTGGACAACGATATCAGGATTATGTTCGCAGTGGGGCGATGGTATAATGGAAAGCAAGAATATGCCAGAAGAATACTGAATTCTATTCCTGAATATAATCCAGGGAATTCATATACATTTGCAGATATTGCTAATGCATATTTGAAATTGGGAGAATTTTCCAGCGCAGAAAAATTTGCTCGACTGGCAATTTCCACCCAAAAATATCCCGATTCGCGAATGGTAAGAACCTTAATAGATATTAAACTTGCCCAAAACGATACCGTAGGAGCATTGAAGTTGATTACAGAGATTCCATCCGATGAGGAAATTCCGGATTTATGGCGAATAGATGAATTATTCAGACTGGGGAAAGATAATACCGCGATGGAATTTATTCGACAGCGATGGAACTATTTCGACCGAAAAAAAGTAGATGATTATTATTACTACTCCTATTATGACGAGGGGGAGTATGAACAAGAGGAAATATTACTAAAATATAATAAATGGAATACCATAGTGGAGCGTTATCTTGAACGCGCTAATTTAACAGAAAATGATTACGGAAAGAATCGATTAGTAATAGAAGCAGGAGAATATGCACTCAATTTCTCTCCACAGCGCACAATACAAATTTTGGAGCGATATTTCGGCAGACATCCAGATAATTCCGATGCTATTCAATTGCTGGCAAAAGCATTACTAAAAACGAAAGAGTATAATAGAGTGATAGAATTGTTGGAAACACAAAACTCCCCAAACGCCGATATATTGCTTGCAGAGGCATACTATGGTATCGGGGACACTTCAGCGGGAAACTACATAGCAAAGAGTTTTATCGAGAACGAGAGAGATTATTATTCCTTTTCCAAAACTATTCATTTCCTTGTGGATAACAATCAATATGAATTAGCCTGCGAAATAGGAAAAAAGGCATTAAAACTGTGGTCTGGAATTCCTGATATATGGCTAAAATGCGGTATGGCAAATATGAAATGTGGGAATGATACTCGAGGCACCGAGTTGATTAAAAGATGCGCATTCCAACATTATGACAATACTGTTTCTGTTCGAG
>QNEG01000163.1 GCA_003645115.1 bacterium
ATCGGACCGGATGAAGTTCAAGTGATTGCTGGTTCGCCTGATAATAGAAGAAATATTATGGATTTTCACATCAGTCAATTCGACCCCGATTATGTGGATAATCTTTCCAATTACTTGCGTAGTATTAGACAAAGAAATGCAGCATTGAAGGGTGTAGCCAGAGAAACAGTTGCCGGTGGTATGATACTCATCGATTCATGGGATGAAAAAATAGCAAATCACGGTGCGAAAATTATCCAAAAAAGAATCAAATTCCTTCAAAATATCGCTCCAATATCGGCAGACATATATTCGGCAATATCGGGAAACGAAAATTCACAGATAACACTTCGCTATAATTGTTCCATAGCGGAAAATCCGATGGTGGATAATCTCGAGGAAATATTTTTAAAAAAATTGCGGTTGCATCGGAAACGAGACATAGACACATTTCAGACTACTTTCGGTCCTCACAGAGACGATATAGATATCGAACTCGATGGCTTGCCGGCGAGGAAATTCGCATCCTGGGGTCAGGTCAGGATGATTGCATTGTCAATATTTTTTTCTGTGGCGCAAATGATTTCTGAACATATCGGTAGAATTCCCACCATACTTAT
Organism: bacterium; assembly: GCA_003645115.1. Classification (GTDB taxonomy): domain Bacteria; phylum UBP14; class UBA6098; order B30-G16; family B30-G16; genus B30-G16. Next base: position 600 of record QNEG01000163.1, read on the forward strand.
GGACGATGCGCTGGCGGAATTGGACCCGGTGCGAGCAAAATCGGTATTGGAAATTGCACCACAATTTGGGCAAATAATGGTTGCTACTCCTCATCCAGCTCATTTAATTGATAACGATAGTTTCAGGCAACTTAAATTTACCGCTCCAGGTAAAATCGAGGTGGACAAGTAATGAGTGACCCTAAAAAAATCGATGGATTAGTAAAAAATGTGCTGAAGGAATTGGAATTATGGGACACCATTCAGGGAAATCGTCTGTTTATAGAATGGGAAGAATTGGTAGGAGAGAACCTGGCAAAATATATCGTGCCGGTGAAATTCATAGAGGAAAATGGAGAATTATGGCTGGGCGCAAAAGACCCAATATGGCGAACTCAACTGTTCAATATTCGTGAGTCGCTCATCAGTTCACTGAATGAAAAATTAAATGATGCAGTGATAAAAAAAATCCGAATTGTGGATGTTTTTGAATAAAATCGCATTTTTTATTTGATTTTTCAGAAATAAAAATTATTTTTTAGAGTTTATTCGAAAAAGAAAAAAGATTGGAGGCAATATGGCAAAGCGTAAAAAGGCTACCAAAGCCGAAGTCAAGAAAACAGTGACTTTCCTTAAAAAGTTCACTCAAGCATTCGGACCGTCATCTTTCGAGGATGATGTTCGCAAAGTATTCGAGGATGAGGTAAAAAATTATGCAGATGATATTTGCACCTGTGGTCTGGGAAGTATAATCGCTAGTAAAACTGGTTCCGCAAAATCACCCAGAATTATGATTGCGGGACATATGGACGAAATCGGTTTTATGGTTCGTGGTATCACTAAGAACGGATATATAAAGTTCAATCCAATCGGGGGTTGGTGGGGGCATGTAGTGCTGGGACAAAAAGTCCTTATCCGAACTCGAAAGGGGAAAGAAATTGTGGGAGTAATCGGTTCTAAAGCTCCACATATCCTTTCTCCAGAGGAAAGAAAAAAGGTTATGCAGGTGGATAAAATGTATATCGATGTGGGAAGTTATAATGATTACAATGCTCCAGAAAAACTTGGAATAAAACCCGGTGACCCCATAATTCCAATCTCTGAATTTTATGAACTGGCAGATGGCAGGATGCTTATGGCAAAAGCCTGGGATAATAGAGTCGGTGTAGCGGTGGCGGTCGATGTTATCCGAAAATTGAAAGGTATCAAACATCCCAATACTGTGTTCGGAGTGGGAACAGTGCAGGAGGAAGTCGGTCTTCGAGGAGCCGGAACCAGTGCATTTCAGGTCGAACCGGATGTCGCTTTCGCTATCGATGTCACTATCGCCGCAGATACCCCCGGTTCTGATGATGCAGAATTCGCAGAACAATGCGGTGAGGGTCCATCCATATCGGTTATGGATGGTAGTCTATTGCCAAATCCTATATTGCGAGATTTAGTGGTGGAAACTGCCGAGGAGAAAAATATTCCATATCAATTCGGTTCGCTTACTCGTGGTGGAACCGATGGCGGTAGAATCGCTATGTCCAAAACAGGTGTCCCCACTTTAACTTTGTCTGTCCCATCACGATATATACATTCTCATAATAGTATCATTCACATCGAGGATTATATCAATCTGGTAAAATTATTGACCGAAGTAATTAAGAAACTGGATACAAAGGCAGTAAAGAAAATACGCAATAGATAATACTTGACAAATCGAGGATGATTTATAATTTGCGAAAAATCAACTAAACTAAAGGAGGGTTGTTATGAGATGGTTATTCGTGTTTGTGGGTATGGTGCTTTTAGTAGCACTTGCAGGAGCACAGGATTTTGACACTTTGTTCTTCGATGATTTCGAATCGGGTGATCTTTCCGGTTGGATGCCAGACCTGGTAGAACCACAATGGCACATAACATCTGGTTCTATGGCATATGACACTAATTCCTGGTGGAGTGGAAATGAAGAAGTTGTTGGTGGATATAAAGATATGTGGTTACATTTGCTGGTGACCCCAGAAATCGAACTTCCCACTGCCCCCACCGGTGACCTTACATTGACTATGATGATGGATATGTCTGTGGAGACTCCACCGGCAATACCAGAGACTCTTTCGCCAACAATAATTATCGATGGCTGGGATGGTTTCAATGTCAGAATTACCACCGATGGAGGAACCACATGGGAACTACTCGAACCCGATGGCGGTTATAACTGCGAGGCAATTTATGCTTTCTATTATCACGGTGATACTTTACATTTGTCGGGTTGGGCTGGTGCTACTGATGGCTGGGAAGAGAAAACTTTCGACCTGTCAGATTATGCCGGTGAGAATGTTCATATCGCATTTGCATTCGGTTCTGACTACGCATATTGCACTCTCGATGACCCTACACTTTATGGTGTCCTGCTCGATAATATTCAGGTATCTGACGATGCCGATACATATTTTTCTGAGGATGCCGAAGGTGATACCACAGATATGACTTTACTTGATCTTTCCGCACCGCCGATGCCGGTGGTTACCGATGTGGAAGCTTATGAGGGAACTTATTCTATGTTCGCTCAAAATGTCACCTATGGAATTTATTATGTCACCACTCCAGAATTCTTCATCCCGGATAGTTTCCTGGCAACTGTCTCATATTATATATACAGAGATGCTCTGGATTTCGAGGGCGATGGCGATGGATACTTGGACGATTACTATCTGGTGTATGCCTCCACTAATAATGGTATTAGCTGGGAAAGACTTATTTATGATTGGTATCACGAGGGTTCTGACCCCGAATGGGCACTTTGTGAATATGACCGCGGTTATCTTGCTACCTGGGAAGCCGGATTGACATTGTATGATTATCGAGGAATGAATGTAAGAATAAAATTCGTGTTCCGTTTCGATGATAATGACGATGGTGGTGCCGGTTCCGGTTTCTATGTGGACAATTTCGCTGTGTATGGTCTGGTTGCACTTAATAATGATGTGGGCGTAACAGATATTGCCACCAGCCCGATAAACATAGACGAGGAAGCAACCATATCTTTTGGATTATATGGATATGGTATCGAAACTGCGGTATCGGGACTTCAATATGGTATTTATGATTCCACTACCGATGCAGAAATTACATCCGGCAGTATCAGTATGATTACGGTTAATTTCCTGGAAACCGCATACCGTTCAATAAACTGGACACCGACGGAAGAAGGTGCATATTATATTCTGGCGTGGTCTAATTTAGCTACCGACCAGGACCGCTCCAACGACACTCTCAGATATGACTTCCGTGTGGATGAAGATATCTACACACTCGGGTATGATGATGGAGTCCTGGATACTTTCTCTGTATTTGTGGATACCGATACATTCGGTCCATATTGGGTCCTGTGGCAAAATATGGGCGATACTATCGATGTGTATCAGGATGGTATCAGCATTATGATGAATTCACATTTCGAAGATGAAAACTACGCAGAGAAATTTATGTTCTACGGGTTCGGAACCGGTGACCTGGTATTTAAAATATTTGAGTTCGATGAATTTGGTCCAGTATCTATGCCAACTGCCGAATATGAATTTTCTTTGCCTACCGATTTCCCTGTAAGTGGTATGGATGCCGAATGGGCGGTATATGAATTGACGGAAGAATTAGAATTGCCCGATTCCTTCCTGTTGACTATTTGCGCGGCAAATGAAGAATCCTGGGTTAATGTCGCCACAGATATGGATGCAGGTGTAGAAAAAACATTCCTTTCGGCTTATGACCCTACTTTCGGTTTTTATAGCCATTATCCAGAATCGGTATTCTATCCTCGCTTCGATGAGGTCACCGCTATGATGAGATGTGTTACCAGCGGACCGGTCGGTATCGATGAGGATGAAAAATTTGTTATGCCCACTGAACCGATAATTTCACAGAATGCACCAAACCCATTCAATCCTGCTACCGAGATTTCATTCCAAATCCCAGTTGACCAGAATGTTCGATTGGAGGTAGTCGATATTGCAGGGAAAGTGGTTCGAACTCTTATCGACGATAAACTCCCACAGGGAACTCACTCGGTTATATGGGATGGCAAAAATAATCTCGGTGATGATATGCCATCGGGTATATATCTATATAGATTACGCACCGATTCTAATTCTATCACCCGAAAAATGACATTGATTCGGTAGCTATCCGAATAATGTAATGTAATCCGCACGGGGTTTGTCTCGAGTAGTCGGGATGAACCCCGTTTTTATTTAGTGTAATCTATACAAATTTGGCAAATATCAGTTCACTGGATTGAAACTATTTGACCATATAACCTTTTCGATTATTTTATAAAAAACATATTCAGTTTAAAAT
>QNEG01000164.1 GCA_003645115.1 bacterium
AAAATTCCTTTCGCAGAAATGCTCAACCACGCTATTTTTCGGCGAGGGAAAAATAGTTATCTATTCTGTCCGATATGATATATCCAGAACTTTTCTATCATATTTCTGAGCGATTTTGCCCGATTAGGTTCGCATTTTAGCTTATCATAAGATCGAAAAGGTTTCGCCAGAAGAAATTGCAGAATATCTACTGTTTTCGGTTCTATTTTTTGAGCATCGGTGGGGGAATCGCATTCCCCGCATATCAGTCCGCCCTGGGAGGGAGAGAATTTTACATTTCCTATCAATTGCCCCTGACAAGATGCACATCTATTCATCGCTGGAGCGAAACCGGAGAAAGTTAGTATCTTGAGTAAAAATCCCGCCCAGAGTAGATTTTCATCGAGTGCCCGAACTATAGACCAGTTCCGATATAGCGCTATCAGGATATCGAAAATTTCCGGACAGGATTGCCCGGGTTTTATTAAATATACTCCTTTTCGCAGAAATTCTACCGCTTTGGTTTGAGTATCAAAATCTATTCGAACCTCGGGAAAATCCTCCACTAATGACACCGAAGATGCGGTTTGAACTTGGCGAGTCTCTTTCTCATAATATACAAATTCCAATATCGCAAATGGGAACAGATAGGCACTCGATGATTCTTTTCGGCGAGAGCTGAGTGCTCCCTTAAATATCAACGGGACTATATATCCATTCTCCATTAATACCTGCACTATAAGGCTACTTCCGCGAATCCTGGTCTTGGTTATTATAATTCCCTGTTGTTTTCTTATTTTCATTTTTTTACCACAAAAATAACTTGCATTCCCAAAAAGTTGCTTTAAATTTCAAATTGCTTTTCAATTAAATAAAAAACAGGAGGAAGCAATGCACAAGAAATTGTTTATTCCGGGACCCACCGAAGTAAGAGAAGATGTATTGAAAAAATTGTCCACGCCACAAATAGGGCACCGTTCTGCAGAATTCCAACAACTTTATTCTTCTATCGTGGAAAAATTGAAAAAAGTGCTCTACACCGATAACACAATCATACTTTCCACCAGTTCCGGGACTGGATTGATGGAACTCGCCACCCGTAATTTTATTGAAAAACGAGCATTAGGCACTATTTGTGGTGCATTTTCTGACCGATGGGCGAAAATTGCTAAAGCAAATGGAAAACAAATCGATTCAATCGAGGTAGAATGGGGCAAGCACATTCCCACAGAAGATATCGAGAAAGAACTTTCCACTGGGAAATATGATTGCCTGCTTTACACTCACAACGAAACCTCCACCGGTGTTCGAAATCCTATCGAGGAATTGGCAGAAGTGATGAAAAAATTCCCCGATGTAATCTGGTGTGTGGATGCAGTCAGTTCTATGGGCGGAGATTTGCTGAAACTGGATGAATTGGGCGTAGATTTTATTTGCACCAGCACTCAAAAAGCCTTTGCATTGCCATCGGGTTTGGCAATCGGTGTGCTTACCGATAAAGCGATACAAAAATCCGAGCAGGTGCCTGACAAGGGCTATTATTTTAGTGTAAAAACATTTATGAAATACAGTGAGCGCAATCAAACTCCAACTACTCCAGCCATACCACACCTGTTCGCATTGGATTATCAATTGGATAGAATATTGGATGAGGGAATGGAAAATCGATATGAGCGACACAAACAAATGGCAGAATTTGTTCGCGCCTGGGCAAGGCAAAATTTCGACCTATTCCCCGAACCAGGATATGAATCGGTCACATTGACTACTATCGCTAATACTCGTGCTATTAGTGTAGCTGATCTCAATAAGCAATTAGCTGGAAGAAATAAAACGATTTCCAATGGATATGGGAATCTGAAAGAGAAAACATTCCGAATAGCACATATGGGAGATATGACTCTCGATGATATAAAAGAATTGTTAAATGATATCGAGGAGATATTGCAACTATGAGGGACGAAATGGAAGTAAGGATGGATGGTTTGAATCCATCTGGTGAGGATGTTAGAGAGGCTATTTTCAAGTCCGCAGTCGAGTTGTTTGCTCGGAGAGGATATTATGCCACCACTATTCGAGATATAGTGGATAGAGCTGGAGTCACCCAGCCGATGGTATATTATTATTTCGGTTCCAAGGAAGAATTATTCGTTTCCTGTGTGAAGGAACTGTTTTACCGGATTTCTTGTGAATACAAGAAAGTTCCGATGGAACAACCGATTGAAAAATATCTCTGGGAATTCATCACCGTAGGGAATGATATCTATGCAAAATCGCCGGAAAGCATTTTGCTTATGATTAATTATATCCACTATCCGGAAGAATATCCCAGATTCTCCGATATCAAGGAACTCGTTGCCAAACCAATGGAAGTCCTGAAAAACGCTATTGAATATGCCAGGCAAAATGGCGAGGTTCGTCAGGAAATCAATCCAATTTCTGCTTCGATGACAGTTCTGGGCGCTCTTACTCTTGCAAGAACTCTGCATTACATTCACAACTTTATTATGGATATCGATTTAGATGTGGATACAGAATTTGTCAGCAATCAAATCCAGAAAATTGTTACTCGGGGAATATTGAGTAATTAATAGCCTCTCTGAAAATATTTAAATTCGTTATTTGTAAATTCGTATTGTTGTTTATCGAATATTATCAATTGTTAATCCAATATTCGTATTAGTTTGTATTGAAGTAAGTTATACACAACGAGGAGGTTCTGATGGCGAAAATATTAATTTGTGACAAGGTCGCTCCAGAGCTTTTAGAGGGAGTGAAAGCACTGGGACATAATGTCCTCTACCAGACAGGTATGTCGGAGGAGGAGTTAATAAAGATTGTCCCTGAATACAATGCTATGGTGGTTCGCAGTGCTACCAAAGTGACCGAAAAAGTAATCGATGCCGGACTCTCCAGCCTTAAGGTAATCATTCGCGCAGGAGTGGGTATAGACAATATAAAACACCAATACGCCCGAGAGAAAGGAATCGCAGTGCGAAACACTCCAGCTGCTTCATCTCCGTCCGTGGCAGAACTCGCAATAGGACATATGTTCTCGGTATATAGATATATCGCCAGATCCACTTGGAGAATGCGAACTGGTGACCAATTCAAATTAATTAAGAAAGAATCGCAGGGTAGAGAACTGGCAGGAAAAACACTCGGCATTATAGGTATTGGAAGAATTGGCAAAGAAGTGGCAAAACGAGCTAATGCATTGGGTATGAATATTATCGCTTACGATGCTTTTGTGGATAATCCAGGACTAGATTATGTGAAAATGGTCACTCTGGATAATCTACTGACCGATGCAGACATTGTTTCTCTTCATATCCCAAAGGGAGAAAAACCGGTGATAGGCAAAACAGAATTGGATAAAATGAAAGATGGCGCGGTGCTGATAAACACTGCTCGAGGTGGTGTAGTAGATGAGGATGCCCTGCTGGATGCCCTAAATTCGGGTAAGCTCTGGGGCGCAGCAGTGGATGTCTGGATTGGTGAACCACAACCGAAACCAGAATTAGTAAATCATCCATTGGTATCTGCTACTCCTCATCTCGGTGCCAGCACTACAGAAGCTCAACTTAGAATCGGTGAAGAAGTAGTTAAGATACTCAAAGAAGTATTTGGCTGATAGTATGTAGCAGTAAAAATAGATGAGGGCACTGGGATAAATACGGTGCCCTCGATTTTTATCCCATTAAAAAACTTGACTTTTTATTATATAGGGTATTATAATATATGAAATAAATTTCAAGGAGGGAATTATGCGTATCATTAAGTTTGTATTGCTTTTTATTATTCCATTGCTACTTTTTGCCAGTGAGTTAGATACAACCAAAATCAAAGTGGATGATACCCGTTGTTTCTTTATTAATAAAGATAGCGGGTCAAAAATTGCCGAATGGGGCACTTACGATTGGGTAGGAAAACTTCAATACGATGGCGAAAAATGGGTATTCCCGGCTATGCTCGGAACAAAATATTTCTGGATAAATACCCAGACCGGTCAGAAAATATGGGGCGAATATGATGATGTAGAAAATCTCGAATTCGCAGGCGAATTCTACGCATTCAAGGCATTGAAAGATGGAAAATATGCCTGGATAAGTTGCAAAGATGGTAAGCCTATCGCAGGATATTATGAGGATGTTTGCTGTATCCAGAGGACTGATGATAGATGGGTATTTCAGGTAAAGGACAAAGATAATATGTGGGAATGGATAGATATGAAGACTGGAAAACGAATCTGGGGAAAATATCACTCGCTGGGCGATTTAATACCTATCGCAGATTTTTGGGTATTTTGGGCACAGAAAGGCGGAAAGGAATACTGGATAAATACAAAAACTGGAAAATCTATCGGCAAGGGATATGAACAGGTATGTTGTATCGACGATATTGGTGATAGATGGGTATATTGGGCAAAAAACAAGGGCAAAACTTTCTGGGTAGATGCTATTACTGGAAAGCCAGTAGATGAATGGGGTAAATGGGACGATTTATGCTGCATTCGAGAACTCAAAGACGGCAGGTGGACTTTCTGGGTTAAAGATGGTCCTAATGAGTTCTGGTTCGATATCACAAATATGAAAAAATATGAGGATAGAAGTTGCACTAAGGAATATGTAGAATAATATTTCCAAAATATTCATCGGGGAATAGGGTGTCGCTTCGAATTGTTCGAATTTTCATTTACTCTTAATAATCTTGCTTCGGTATGGATTAAGAGCTTGTCGTAAAAACATTCACAATGTCATCGTGAGCGTGGCAATCCTTTATTTGCGCGGCTATTAGCAGATTGTTTTCTCTTTTCAATTTTGGCAATGGTAGTTTTGAGATGGTTTGTGTATGCCACTGTTTTTTCTTTCACATCTTGACAAAGCAATTAGAATTTCATATTATTCTAACAATTATGAAT
>QNEG01000165.1 GCA_003645115.1 bacterium
GAATGGAATACTTACAAGCTCTCATCTACCGATAGATTGGCAGTTGCCGAAGAAGAATTGAGAGCATCCTTGGAAATAGTGAATAATATGATTTCCGCCGCAGGAACTCAAAAAGACCTCCAAATGTTCGGTAGAATCACTAAATTAGTAAATAAAGAAACTATGGGTTCTATTGGTTTTAAGGATGAACTCAATGATGCGATGAGTGAGATGACCGAACTCAAAGATAATCCCACCTGGGGAAGAGATATATTAAATAGAGTCGCTTATGGTTCATTGCTAAATTTTCTGATATACGGTGGTCCAAATCGTGCTGCGACAGTCGGATTCGGTCGAGTGGTGGATACCGATCCCGAGGCTCTTTACTGGACAGGAATGGTCCATTTTATTCAGGGTGAATATGCCGATGCTAATGCAAAATTCCCCGCATTTATGAGCAGGATGGCAGCAGATAGATCCACTCGCTCACGAGAATTGCAAGCCGATGCAAAATTCCGCCAGGCTGAATGTATGTTCTGGCTCGGTGTTAAGGGAAATACTGCTATGCTATCACAAGCCGATGCAATTTATAAGGCGCTGGAAAATCCTAAAGGTGAATACTACGAATATCTGACCAAGGATGTTAGAGATATTGTAGCTATAAGAAGTTTCTTGATTGGAATCGAGACCAGCCTGGGTAAAGAGCGCGATGTTAGTGTATTCGATGCTGCGATGGCATTGGCGGGACTTCAATTGCCTCGTGATGCCGAAAAATATTTAAGTGCGGGTAAATATTTTCTTCAGAAAGCAATCGAAACCGCTGGCGAGGAAAGAAAAGTCGCATTGAACTTCGCAATACACGCTTTCAATAAAGTTATAAATGCATCTGTGTCTGGCGATTTGAAAAATCGTGCACGATTTATGAAAGGCGTCGCATTGGTGAAATTGGCTACAGTGCAAGAGAAAGACAAACAGTCCGCCACAATAAACGATGCTAAATCCGTATTGCAGGGATGCACATCACCCTATGCCGATGAAGCAGATTATGTTATTGGTATCGGATATTTCAATATAAATGATTATTCCAATGCGCTACCTATACTTCAGCAATTGAAAGCAAAAGGACATATCCGTGCTGCGTATCATTATGCAATTATCCAGATAGAAAAGAACCAATGCACTAATGCTGCTCGCTCGCTGGGCGCTATTCTCTCCACTATAAAAGATAGAACCGACCCGTGGTATCAAAAGGCTGATTTGGAATTGTCCAATTTATCCTGTCGTAATGAGGCGAAAGGTGTTAGTTCTCTGGCGAGATATTCTGAACCGCCGATGACTTATGAGAATCTGGTCGATGAAGAAGCTGAAAGAGAGCGCAAAAAATCGGAGGCGCTGTTTATATGGCAAAGGTCATCGAAATTTATCGATGTGCCGGATATCGATGAGCTATTGCCAGATAGACCACCGGAAACCAATGTAAATCTGGAAATCGCTATCCAGCCACCAGGTGGCGAGGAATCTATAATTATCGATGGCAAAGAAGGACTCGCAAAGTTAGTAGAGAATTCTGTGTATAAGGTCACTCTCAACCGTGGAACTCATAAAATCAAGGTGAAGAAAAAGGGATTTTATTTGTTGGAAAGTGAAATAAAAGTCAGCAAGTCGGAACGGATAAATTTGAGCTTGGCAAAAGCGGTGCGATACACACCAGCGGGTGAATTGACCTCGCATAAAAAATCGATGACGGTTGCCAGTTCAGATGAGAATATTTTCATCGCATTGGCGGATAAAAAGGCTATAATTCAGGTGAACAAAGATGGCAAGACGCAGAAAGAATATTCATATAAAGATTTGGGTATTGGCGCAGTCAGTGGACTGGCACTGGATGAAGATAACTTGATTATTGTGGACCCCGCAAGAAATCAGATAGTTTCACTGGATTTGACTGGGCAATCGGTCGAACCGGAACCAGAACCAGTAGATACTTCACAGGATACCACAGGAACGAAAAAACCAGTCGCACCCCAAAAGCCTACCAAAAAATACAATACATCTATCATAGCGTATGAAGGAGAAACTTATGGCTCTGCACCACTTTCCAGACCGGCTGGTATCGCCGTGAAATCTGGCGTCTATTATATTGCCGATGCCGGAAATAGTAGAGTGGTAATCTTTGATGGTAGTTCATTCCGCAAAGAAATTGGAATAGACAAACTCGTTCATCCAGTAGATGTAGCGGTGAAAGATAATACTCTTTACATCGCAGATATCGGCAATGGAAGTATAGTCAGATACACCACCGCAGGGGAATTTATCGATGAGATTACTCTCCAAAACCAGACTCAACCTGCTGGAGTATATGTTAGTCCGGAGGGATTCGTGTTTGTTAGTGATTTCGTGAAAAATACTATAGTAAAATACACTGCCGATATGGAATTGCTTTCTCCCGCTGGTGAAAATATATTGGCGCCGCGAGCTATTACACAAATCGGCACCGGTCCGGAAGCAGTAGTTTATGTCGCCAATGCCTCTGGATTGACTATCCTTAAAGGCGGATGGGATAATACTTATATGCCAGAATGATTGTTATAATAAACATTATACGATTTCGCCTGTTTTCAAATTCTAAATGGAATAGTAAAGGACTCCTGCTGATTATGGGAGTCCTTTTTCTGTTTTTATCGCCAATATTCTGTTCTCGATTGGATTCCTTGGAAATGTGGGTAAAAAATACATTCTGGGGTCATTATGTCCCGCAGGAAAGTTTAAGGATGGAATATTACATAGCATTAGTTTCCGATGATATGCCTATGGCGACGGGATTGGCTGCCGCAATATCATTCACTCAGTTTTCCACTATAGATTCTGCTTTGTTGGATATAGCATATTGTTTTATTCGTAGTGGGAATTTCTCCGCATCCTCGGATGCTATCGAAAGAGCAGAGAAAATATATGGTGAAAATGTCCAGTCGATATACTTAAAATCACTGGAACAATTATATTCTGGTAATGCTCGCAAGGCAGAAAAAATATTGAAGCGAGGTCTAAATTATGCCAAAAATGATGCAGAGAAAAAATTCCTAATGACCGCATCGGCGATGGTAAAAGTCCTGGGTGGGAAAGTGAAAGATGGATTCGAATTATTTCGTCGGGCTGAGAATATTTCTGCTCGAGGACTCGGACAACCATATTACGAGGCTAGATTATTGGGGCAAACTATGCGATTTGAAGCAGTTGCGGGCACACTCTGGATGAGACAATACGCCGGATACCCAACTATGCTGATAAGAATCAGACCTATATTTAAAATGTTCGATGGAACTGTATATGAAAGCCCGCCATTAGATGTAGAACAAATCGCATCGCTGTTTGGCAGTCCTTATTTGCAGGTCGGAATCGAGCGCACCGGAAGTATTGTTATGCCTCGATGGGCTGGAGTCCCAGTATCTGCAAATATTAAAATGTGGATTGTCCATATTAATCATCGGGGAGAATTGGATTCCAGTCTGGTGAATGTAATGGGCGCTCTTTCTGGCTATCCACCAGCAGATAGTTTCACTAATGCTGTCGATGATATCAGGAAAGAAGCGATAATATTGTGGTTTGATTCGCTGGCGATTCCATCCCGAAAATTCGGTGAACCATTCTGGAGGTTAGTCCTATCTAAACGAGTGGCTTATATGCTGGCAGATTCTTCGAGCTGGGAACAGGGTGTCGCTTTGGTGGATAGTCTTATCGAGGTGGCGCCGTATATCTCCGAATTATTTCTATGGCGTGGTGCATTCGCCCTGTTTATGCAAGATTATCAAACCGCTTTCGATTATTTTATGGAACCTGCACAAAAGGAAAGTTGCTATGCGGAGGCACTTTATGATGCGGCTATTGCCTGCTATTTCCAGAATGAATATCAGTTAGCAGAATCCCTCTTGGTGACAACAATAGAATGCCAGGAAAAATTCGCTCCCGCATATTTAGCTCTGGGAGTATTAAACCAGGACATATTTCTTGATTTCCAGAAAGCGATTGTATATTATGAAAAATATTTGGAACTATCGGATTTTTTGAATATTCAGGTGAAACTATGGATAGAAGAAATGAAAAAATAAAATTTGTTCATACCAGCGATTGGCATTTGGGGTTCTCCAACCTGTCAAAAAAGGACGATGACGGTATCCCCATACAATTCCGATGGATTATGCAATCCGCAGATGAATTGGTAAAACATATCCACACCGAGAAAGTAGATATAGTATTTATGTGCGGAGATATACTCAATACCAGAAATCCATCTCCAACTGTGGAAAATATATTGGCGAAAATACTATATGACATTACATCCCAGGGAGCGAAAGTCATATATCTTATCGGCAATCACGAAATTCCCGGCTGGGGAGACCATCCTATGAAAATATATGATACTCTTCGAGTGCCGGGTGTATCCATAGCGGATAAAGTCGATATTCACAGGATAGAATTGAAAAACGATAAAACTATTCAAATTGCCACTATTCCATATCCAGTAGATTTTGAATTGGATGAGGCTCTCAGGATGCTATCTGACAAAGTCGAACCCGGAATTCCGGCAGTGGCGATGCTACATTCATTCGTGACCGGTGCAAAACTATCCGGCAGTGATATTAATATTCTTCCCGATGAACCACATCTGGAACCGATGGATTTTCACCAGTTGCCATTCGATTATATCGCACTTGGACATATACATCGGTATCAGCGGATCTGGAATAATCCACCGGCGGTTTATTGCGGGAGTTTTCAGAAAACATCATTCGCCGAGGAAACCGAGAATAAAGGCTTTGTGGCTGGAACTATTTCTCAACAAAATGATAAATTTGTAGTAAATAGCGAATTTGTGGAGGTGGAAAGTGCCAATTTCATTACACTGAACATAGA
>QNEG01000166.1 GCA_003645115.1 bacterium
CCTTACGATAATAAGTATTTTCATTCCATCTTATTTTTAGAAAATAAATTCCGCTCTGTATATCTATTTCGGGTTCCCACATATTTTCTCCCATATGTATTCGTTCGATTATATTTCCCCTGATATTTTGCACTATAATATTCGCTCCTGCGGGTGCCTGAATATAACATATCGAATTAAATGGATTGGGAAACACTTTTATAATCGGCTCTGTTGGTTTTTTATTTGAATGTTCTATTCCTGTCGGTGACAATATCAATGCTCCGGTTCTTCGTTGATTTTGTCTAAAATGTGTCCAATGTCCTGCAAATGAATCCACTGGGTGAAGCGTTTCCCATACATATAGCATACTATTTAGCGCTGGTGCGATTATTTCCATATATCCATCGTTATCCATATCATCGATAGCAGCAGGAGAACTCAATCCCACCTGGACAGTCAACGGGAATCCTGGCATAGTGAAATTGCCATCGGTTTCAAAAGCATAAAAGCGGATATCATTGGGGGACAGAATTTCCTGGACACCGTCGCCATCGATATCGCCGACCAATGGACCAGACCAATGTGGATTTCCATAATCGACCGGGAAACCGGTATATTGAATACCGTGATGATTTATTACGGATAGTCGGGTTTCAGATGTAAAAATTATTTCACATTTGCCATCACCGTTAAAATCAGCCAATGCCGGAGTTCTGATACCTATTCCGCCATCGGAGCCGAGTTGTTCTAATCCCACCGGGAAACCGTGCAAAATTTCTCCAGAATAATCGAATGCATACAGTCCCATCGTGTTTATGTATATTACGAATTCGAGTGTATTTTGGTCATCATCGAGATTTCCGATAACCGGAGCGCCCCAAGGTTCACAGGGCACAGCGATTGGAAATCCATCCTTTCGCAAACCATCGGATGACCAGGCATATATGAGTCCATTTCCATCGGCATCATTTCCTGCACCGGCGATTATATCGAGATTACCGTCATTATCGATATCCGCAACCGCTGGAGATGAATAACTCACCCCCGAAACGCATTCGGGCATACTATCCACAACGGGATTATCGCCCAGATATGGCGAACCATCGTATCTATATATCATCAATTTTGAATTTTCCACTAATTGAATAATTTCTAGG
The DNA here is from genome assembly GCA_003645115.1 of bacterium. Lineage (GTDB taxonomy): Bacteria > UBP14 > UBA6098 > B30-G16 > B30-G16 > B30-G16. The sequence goes on from QNEG01000166.1 coordinate 1,140, forward strand.
AATGAATCATCATCGAGGTCGGCAAGGACTATGGATGCCAAAGTGGAATATCCTGTGTTGATAGGGAATCCGGGCTTATGATTTCCCCAGGGGTCTATCACGAACAGTTGACTGCTGGGACCTCGTCGGTCGGCGAGAACTAATTCGAGTGTGTCATTATTGTCTATATCGCCCACTGCGGGAGATGACCAGAATCCTTGGTTAAATGGTGCGCCGGTAGAAAGAATCGGGTCGGGACCCACTCCAATATCGACCAAATCTGTCCCATCGGCTCGGAATGCGCACACATTCCCTATTATATCGGGGACATATATTTCCTTGATACCATCATTGTCGGCATCGAGGATAGCAGGGGCACAGCGAGGCCAAACACCGATAGGTAAATTCACAGGGAATCCTCTCTGCGATCCTAACGTCAACCATCCATATACAGGTGCAGAGGGAATGCTTAAATTTCCCATACTATCCATCGATACAATTCGATAATAAAACTCCGTGATTTCTCCCTGTATTTCATCCGTGAATCGTGAATGAATAATCGGTTCCGAATTTAATGGGCTATATGCACCATCGGGCGATGTGGAGCGAAAAACAAAATATCCTGAAATAGAATTGTCATCTGGCGGACGCCATAGAACCGTAATTTCATTATCGGCAGATAAAGTCCACAGTGAATCTGGTGGTTCTGGCAAACGCAATGTCAAATTCCAAAGATATTCCCTGAAACTATCACCAATCTTGAATTCTACTGGTAATTCTCCGGCAAAATCTTCAGGAACGATAAATGTGAACCATACCGTATCGTATTCGGTGCTGGACAAATTTTCCAACACAATAGAATCGGGATAAAAATCGAACTCGCCATCGATGGATGCAATAGCAGTAGAAATATTTCCCACCAGTGGATTTTTCAATATAACTCCCAGGAATGCAGATTCTTCCGGTTCGGGGAAATCGTAATCGGAATCACGAAATATGGTGAAAATGGGTTCTATTAACGGTCCAGCAATGGTGCTGGTGAAAGTATCTACCCTCTCTAAATTTTCTATCAGGATAGGCACAGATATAGGTTCTCCAATAGAATCAGTGAGTGAATATATCCCCGTGGTGAAACTCGATGTGTCATCGGGCATAAGTATAACCGAGACGGATTCTACTATCCCCAATGAGGGCAATTCTATTTTCGAATATCCATCGAATGGCATTATTCCCTCATTTTTCAAACACCATCGTAAACTGAATGATTCGCCGTATTCTACTATATTATCATTGTCACCGATGCTTTCTACCATTCGAGCATAAATTGTTCTAACTCGGCGAGTTTCGGCAGGATTTATGGGAATTGCAAAATGTTTCATCGGAAATGAATACACGGTCAGCCAGATGGTATCTTCATCGAGAATCCGAAAGTTCATATTAAATTCAGTAGTATCGATGAATTTTCGAGCGAGGACTCTTTCTCGACCGGCGAGAGCAAAAAGTATAGAATCCGTTATCGTCCCCTCGATAGATATAGCTAATGTAGTATCATCGGCAACAAGAGCGAGTGGAGTGTATGAAATTTCCATATTTTGCGGTCGATTAGTGGGAAATGGAGTCAATGGATGTCCGGATAAACCCAGTATCACCATACTGTATGGGTCTCCGGTAATCACAGCTAACCACATCGAGAGAAGCTCACCGCTGAATAATGGTTTTCCAAAAGTGAATCTATCCCATAATAAATCATCCATTTCTGCCTGTGATGCCCAGGCAGTATTTGCGTGTCCGAACATAGCTATTCCGCCACCTTGTGGGTTCAATATCCATCGGCGAGCGATATTATCGGTGTCGAAACGATTTACATCGCAGGAAAATGAATACATCAGTGGGAAAAAATCATTTTCTAAACACGCTATTTCAAATAGTGTCAAGCTGCCGCCACCTGAACGAGAACCCATAGATAAATTTATCTGATTGCCGTGGTCGAAATGATTTATAAAAAAATATCCGCTATTTAAACTGGAGCGGAAATTATCGGCGGTTATTTCTATATCTCCACCGGATTCGGTGTGATTTGAATACATTCTGGTCATCTCGAATATCGAATCCAATCCAGTATTAGAGATTATATTTTCTTTTTTTCTGGCACCAGTATTATCTGTTCCGGAAGTCTGGATACTGGCACCGATAAATAGGATATGTTCAAAGAATTCACGCGGGTGTTCGAACCGATAATGGTGAAATTTCTCCGAGAAAGTTACTATTTCATCAGGAGTGTTCACCTGAAGTCGTGAATGGAATAATTCCGGCATCCTATCATCCTGGATGGATTCTCCGAATTGTTCATCCAAATCGAAATTCATAGTCCCATCCAATGCAGAATAATACAAATCGGAGGGAGTGTCAATCCAGGTTCCGGTTCTATCACGCTGATTCAGATATCTAACCGGAATATGAGTATAATCTCCCACCAGAAGTAATGCTATTATTCCCCAATTGGAATAAGCCTGCTGGATAAATTTCCGTATTTTTTCTTGTTCATCCACTCCGGAATAATATGGCAAAATTTGTTCTACCGTAACTATTCGAGTGAGGAAACCATATTTGGTCTCATCCAAATATTCCTGACAATATGACACCAATGAATCTGTGGTAATTATGAGAAAATCTGCCGGGTCATCACCGGGCAGTGGTGGAACATTATAATTCTGGGCATAAATTTCATCGAGCTCCACAGTAGTAATATTCAGTGGATAAATATCATCATTATTCTGGCATACTGAATGAATAAATTTGGTTCGAAAATTATTTGCCAATGCGGTGGATTTGTCGGGAATATCATATTCGACTGGTTCGGTGATTATATCGAATTCTACAACTCGATGAAAAATATATTTCCCCGAAGTATCGTATGTGACAGGGAAAAATTTTACATTTGCGATTGGATATCCCATAACGGTGTTAGAATATGCCAACGAAACCGGTCGCTGGCAGTATTTAACACCTTGTGTAAATACATTCTCGTCAGTATTCCCTCTCCCAATCGGACTCGAATTCATCACAGCGGGGGGTTCCATTATATTCAATGTCTCTGTATCCTCTCCAATTATTTTAATGGAGACCGCTCGTTCACCAGCAGGAAGCAGATAGTTAATCAATCGATACTGGATAGCGTAAAATCCATTTTCGGGATAAAAACCGATACCATCCAGTTCGATTTTTATTCCCTGTTCGGTCTGCACTATCTTAAAATCTTCATAAGTAGAATTAAGTTGGAAATTTTTTAATTTCCCCTCCGAGTATTCTACAAACAATAAGACAATAATCAGAATTGTAAATATTATTTTATTCCCATTTAGGACTTTTAAATTCATATCCAACCAGCCTCTCTATATGCTTCCAATAGCGGTGTAATCGCATTCAGCGGATTATGGACTTTGCGAACCCAATTTTTTCCCATCTGTCCATATTCTATGCGCATACTTTCATTTTCAATCAATGCAGATAGTTTATTTTCCAGTGTGTCTCTATCGGCGACCACAAAAGGATGTTCACCGAGAAATTTATCGAAATCATCCAATATTTCACACACCGCTGGTATTCCCATAGCCATAGCCTCCAGACTGCTTATTCCATAGCCTAATTCTCCAAGTTGATCTATAAATATATCTAATTGGGATTTCATAATCAAGCTTTCCCTGTAGGGAACATTCTCAATCAGAATGATTTTTATATTAGGATATTTCTTACTAATCGAGTTCAG
>QNEG01000167.1 GCA_003645115.1 bacterium
ACACTAGATATCCATCGGGAACTGGAACGAAAAATCGCAAAATTTCTGGGAACAGACGATGCGATTTTATATGCTGCCTGTTTCGATGCTAATGGCGGTCTTTTCGAGCCATTCTACAATAATGACGATTCCGCTATAATCACCGATGAACTTAATCATGCCAGTATAATCGATGGAATTCGCCTGTCCAAAAAAGCACTTCGATTGATATTCAAACACAGTGATATGAACGATTTGGAGGAAAAACTCCAGCAGGCTCAACAAAAGAAATTCCGAATTATCGCTACCGATGGAGTGTTCTCTATGGATGGAGATATAGCAAAATTAGATGAGATAGTCCCGCTGGCAGAAAAATACGGTGCAGTGGTAATGGTGGATGATTCACACGCTACCGGATTTATCGGCAAGACCGGTCGTGGTTCTTTCGAATATCGTGGTGTGGAAGTAGATATTATCACTTCCACACTGGGTAAAGCATTAGGTGGAGCATCCGGTGGATTTACCGCTGGTCCGCAGGAAGTAGTGGATATGCTTCGACAACGCTCCAGACCTTACCTGTTCTCGAATACTTTAGCTCCGATGGTAGTTGGTGCATCTATCGCTGTCCTGGATATGCTATCAGAAACCACAGAACTTCGCGATAGACTGGAGGAAAATACAAAATACTTCCGCAATGGGATAAAGCAAATCGGATTGGAAGTGAAAGAAAGTGTTCATCCCATCATTCCGATTATGCTGTATGAAGGTAAATTAGCGAACGATTTCGCCAGCGATCTACTGGACGAAGGAATATATGTAATCGGATTTTCGTATCCAGTAGTTCCCAAGGGTCAGGCAAGGATTCGTGTTCAGATTTCTGCCGCACATACCAAAGAACATCTGGATAAAGCACTGGCTGGGTTCGAGAAAATCGGAAAAAAATATGGTGTCATTAAGTAGCACGGATGATTCTGCTGTTATGAGGCACGGTTATTTTGCCGTGCCTTTTTTATTGGGACAAAAAAAAAATCGGTTGCCATAAGCTTATAATGGATAGTATATTGTAAAAAATGCAATAAAGGGTGGGAATTATGATTAAGTTCAAGAGCAAAAAATCTATCGATGATGAAATTATTAGATTGCTGGCGGGATTTTCTCAAATGCATTTACCAGCATTGATGGACGAGTTGAATAAATGGCATCCACCAGTGGATGTGATAGAGGTAGAAGATAAATTGATAATAATCGCAGAAATTGCTGGAATGAGTATCGAAAACATCAAGATTACTCAAAATGAGGATATTATCACTATTCAAGGGACTCGTGAGGAAACAACGGGGAAAACTGCACCGGTGTTTCATCATATGGAAATAAATTATGGTCCATTTGAAAGAAATATCAAGATACCCACATATTTTGTGGATGGAAAAATAAATGCAAAATACAGAAATGGTTTCCTGCAAATAGAAATAGAAAGGGCAGAAATAACCATAAGAAAAATAGAGATAGAATAAAATATGGAGAAAATTATGAATAATAAAAATACAGGAAATACATATTCGATTCCAATAATACCATTGCCCAAAGGATTAATTTCCTTTCCCGGATTGATACATCCATTAGTAGTCAAGGAGAAGCCATTTATAAGAATGGTGAACGATGTTCTGGGGAAAGATAAACAATTGGGTTTATTCGGCTTGCATCCTGACCAATCGAATCCAGAAGTAAATATCGAGATGATGGGTTCTGTAGGGATATATTCTGTCGGCTGTAAGGCTGTCATACTGAAGATGTTGCGTCTGCCCGATGGAACTATGAAATTTCTGGTGCAACCGCAAACCAGAGTGAAAATCCAGGAAATAATTCAGCAGGAACCATATCCAATAGCGACAGTTGTCGAACTTCAGGATAAAGTGACTGGCGACGATGAGGAAACTGCACTTATGCGCACTGTGCTGGAAAGGTTCGAGAAAATTATTTCCAAATCACCTTATCTCCCCGATGATTTGCGCCTGGCTGCGTTGAATACCACCGATCCGGGAAGATTAGCCGATTTAATCACCGCTAATTTGAATGTGGAGCCGGAAAAAAAGCAAGCTATTCTGGAAGAACTCGACACCAAGGAACGATTGAAACAGGTTAATCAGCTATTGAATAAGGAACTCACCGTGCTGGAGTTGACTCAAGAAATTCAACAGAAGACCACTGCGGAGTTGGAGAAGGCTCAACGAGAATATTATCTTCGGGAACAATTGAAGCAAATCCAGCAGGAACTCGGCGAACAGGATTCTGGGCAGGAAATCGAGGAACTTCGGCAGAAAATCGAGGAAGCTGGGATGCCCGAAGAAGCTAAGGAAACCGCATTGAAAGAATTAGAGAGATTGTCTCGGATGAATCCTTCCACAGCTGAATACACAGTATCAAGAACCTATCTGGATTGGTTGGTGGAAATGCCGTGGAGCGTATCCACCGAAGATAGAATCGATATACATCAGGCGAGAAAATATCTCGATGAGGACCATTATGACCTGGATGAAGTAAAGGAGCGTGTTCTCGAATTCCTTGCGGTCAGGAAACTAAAGCCTGATGTGAAATCGCCGATACTTTTGTTTGTTGGTCCACCGGGCACGGGAAAGACATCGCTGGGTATGTCTATCGCCAGAGCTATGGGAAGGAAATTTGTTCGTATCTCACTGGGGGGAATGAAAGATGAAGCCGAGATTCGCGGGCACCGCAGGACTTATGTAGGTGCATTACCAGGAAGAATTATTCAGGGAATAAAACGAGCCGGTTCAAATAATCCCGTATTTATGCTGGATGAAATCGATAAAATCGGGCAGGATTTTCGTGGGGACCCAGCATCAGCATTGCTCGAGGTGCTCGACCCGGAGCAAAATAATTCTTTCGAGGACCATTACTTAGATGTCCAATTCGACCTGTCCAAAGTGATATTTATCGCCACTGCCAACTATATCGACCCTATACCTCGAGTCCTGCTGGACAGGATGGAAATGCTAAGATTACCCGGATATACCGACCTGGAAAAAGTTCAGATTGCAAAAAAACACCTGATACCACAGCAATATGAGAATCACGGATTGACCGAGGAACAACTCGAGTTCACCGATGATTCTATAAAATTTCTGATAAATTCATATACTCGTGAGGCAGGATTGCGAAATCTGGACAGAGCTATTGCCTCTATTTGTCGGAAAACCGCTAAAGGAATCGCCGAGGGAGAATTCGAGAAAATAACGGTGACTGAACAGGTGATACGAGATATGCTCGGACCGGAAAAATTTATCTCTGACAAATTATTGAAACAGCCTAAATCTGGTGTAGTTACTGGATTAGCCTGGACTCCACATGGTGGACAAATTCTTATGGTAGAGGCTACTTATATGCCGGGCAAGGGTAGTCTTACTCTCACTGGTAGTCTGGGAGATGTGATGAAAGAATCTGCGCAAATTGCCATGTCATATATTCGCTCACAATGCAGGAAATTGGATATCGACCCAGAATTATTCGACAAAAACGATATTCATATTCATGTTCCGGCTGGTGCGATTCCCAAAGATGGACCATCCGCAGGGATAACTATCGCCACTGCTATTGTATCTCGATTCCTGAATAAACCTCCGAAAAAGGGAATGGCAATGACTGGAGAGATTACACTTCGTGGTGATGTCCTCCCCGTCGGTGGAATAAAGGAAAAATCACTGGCAGCTCATCGGGTAGAAATCACGAAAATCCTACTTCCGAAAGATAATATGAAAGATATCCCCGAATTGCCCGATGAAATAAAGGAATCCATCGAATTTATCCCCGTGGAAACAGTGGACCAAGTTCTGGAACAAGCACTTGATATAAATATCGAACAGAAAAAATCGGGCGATGAGAAACAGGGGGCGACATCCAGAAACCGCAAAAGCTCCTCGTCAGAAAATAGGGAACAATATGCATAATTGCTCATTCCATCTGCTTTGAGTAAGAACGAAAATTATGACTTTGTATAAATAGACATATAATATCGAATTTAAAGTGGATTGTCCCATTCACTCTATGATGTAAAAGTATCGTGGTCAGCGAGATTGGATTACTCATTCCATTTTGCTCTATCTTCTCGGTCTAATTTTATAGCATCTTTTATACTGGCGATAGCAAAAATAACCATAAATGTAGTTGCCACGATTATCCCCGCCACATCCATAGCGGTTAACGGATGCCCGAATAAATAAAAAACTACCGGGTTCCAGAATATTACCACTATATTTATAATAAATAATACAATTCTCACTTCGGTAGGTCCGAATTTTCCATAGGAGAGTTTGAAAATTTTCTCTGAATATGCTGCAATATGGGCATAAACATTTAGCATAAGATAAGCCACTGCCAGATACAATGCAACTCTCAAATCCATAAGTGGAGATAATCCAAGACCCACACAAACCATAAATACAGTAACTGCATCACATATATGGTCCACAAAATAGCCATAATTTTCGCGTTCTATATGACGAACTCGAGCCAACGTGCCATCGAGACTATCGGCAAACCAGTGAATTATCAAACCGAAATTTGAAAGCCATATCCAATAAATGGAAAATCTGGTTAGTATATACCCTATAAAAATTGCAAGAGCAGAAATTACACCCAGAATAGTCAAATGATCTGGGACTACGAATCGAGGTAATGCTCTGGCTATTTGGGGTAAAATCTTTTTTTCCCAGTGCCCTGTGAATGTATTTATCACTCTATTGGCTTTAGTATTCTCTGGTTTCATCTTTTTTCTCCTTTTTAAATATTATAAATTCATTAGATAGGAATTTAAATACCGGTCCAGCACTCATTCCGATTAGGTCCGCGATTAAATAATGTATTCCTGTATATGTGGTTAAGCA
>QNEG01000168.1 GCA_003645115.1 bacterium
AATAAAATATAAAATAAATATTTTCGGCAGAGTATTCAAGCGAAATTCTCCCATATCTATAGAAAAATTACTATTCGGGCATTTAGATTATCTCTATCTTTTATACTCGACATTTTCATTTCGAGGAATTCTCTTGACAGGGAATTCCTATCGAATATTATAACTGGACTTCATATTTTACTAATACCGTATAGAAAGGAGAAAAAAATGGAACGAAAACGAGCAATAATTATGGGGGCTGCGGGCAGAGATTTTCATAATTTCAATACTTATTTCAGAGATAATGAGCATTTTGAAGTGGTTGCATTTACCGCTACACAAATACCCGATATCGAGGGGAGAAATTATCCACCCGAATTGGCTGGAAAACTTTATCCCGATGGAATACCGATTTTCCCCGAGGATGAATTAGTCGATTTGATACAAAAATACCGAGTAGATGAAGTATATTTTTCCTATAGCGATGTGTCCAATCAATATGTTATGGAGCGATGTGCGATTGTTATGTCTGGGGGAGCGAGTTTTAATTTACTCGGTCCAAAACAAACTATGCTGACTTCTGATAAACCAGTGATAAGTATTTGCGCAGTTAGGACTGGAGCTGGTAAATCGCAGACCACTCGAAAAATTGCTCAAATATTGAAAGAAAAAGGCAAGAAAACAGCGATAATCAGACATCCAATGCCATACGGTGATTTACGAAAACAGATATGGCAAAGATTTGCATCATACGAGGATTTGGATAAGTATGAATGCACTATCGAAGAGCGTGAGGAATATGAACCACACATAAATCGAGGCAATATAGTATATGCTGGAGTAGATTATGGGGAAATACTTAAGCGCGCCGAACAGGAAGCCGATGTGATATTATGGGATGGTGGAAATAACGATTTACCATTTTATAAACCCGATATTCACATAGTAGTGGCAGACCCGCACCGACCGGGTGACGAAATGGAATACTATCCTGGCGTGGTCAATCTTAAGATGGCAGATGTCGTTATCATCAACAAAGTGGACACCGCAGATTATGATGCAGTTCTTTATGTCAGAGAAAATGTAGTAGAATTCAATCCAAATGCCAGGATAATTCTTTCCGCCAGTCCTATATATGTGGAAGAACCAGAAATAATACTTGGTAAGCGAGTGCTGGTAGTGGAAGATGGACCGACACTTACTCACGGAGAGATGTCCTATGGTGCTGGATATATCGCCGCACAATACGCTGGTGCGAAAGAAATTATAGACCCTAGACCATTCGCGGTAGGGTCTTTAATTGATACTTATGATAAATATCCAGATACTGGTTATGTCCTGCCAGCGATGGGTTATTCCAAACAACAAATTGCTGAATTGGAACAGACTATCAAAAATTGCGATGCTGATGCTGTAGTTATTGGCACTCCAATAGACCTTAGGAAAGTGGTAAATATTAACAAACCTGCTACCAGAATCCAATACGAACTTCAGGAAATCGGGAGACCCAATTTGGAGGATATAATCGACAGAATGGAATTATGAAACAGTAGAACCAACAATTAGGAAATATAGTCCAACATTGAATTTGCGGTGATAATTAGAAATTGAATTTAATCGTAATTGTTCGGTTTTGAAATATTTCTAAAAAAGCCTTGACAGAAAAAATGGATGCAATAAACTAACATTGATAATCGTTAAACCACAAGGAGGTTTGTGATGGCGTATATAATAAATGATACCTGTATTGCCTGCGGAGTTTGTGTTCCGGAGTGTCCTGTGGATGCAATCAGCGAGGGCGACCCAATTTATGTGATAGACCCCGATTTATGCACAGACTGCGGTGCCTGTGCGGATGTTTGCCCCACTGAATCTATCGAGCCAGAGGAAGATTAAATTATAACACAAATACAATTATACACAGGGTGCGATATCTGTCGCACCCTTTTATTTTTTATATTGTTCGGATTTATATCCGATAACCGATAATTTTTTTGCTATTATTACATATATGCCATATCTTATAGAAAAATCAGGGAAATATTATGTCAGCATTATTATTTGCCATAGGTGAGGCATTTCGTTCGTTATGGCGACATAGATTTGTAGCGATGCTCTCGATAATTACTATCGCCGGGGCGCTGTTTGTATTGGGTTTATTCCTTACGGTAACATTGAATCTTCACGCAGTGTTAGCTGGAGTGCAGGAGAAAATCGCAGTAGAATTGTTCCTTCAGGACAACACAACTAAAGTTCGTGTAGCATCATTAGTGGAGGAAATCTCGCAAATAAAAGGTGTTCGTGAGGTCGAATTTATCACCAAGATGGAGGCGATGAATAGATTTTCCGAAAAGTTCGGTGAAAGATATCTGATTGGACTATCGGAAAATCCGTTCCCACCATCCATTTTAGTAAAATTGGAAACTGGAACTAATCTGGATGAAATTGCAAATAATATCGCAGAAAAATACAGTGGTCATAAATTGGTCACTCAAATCGCGGTCCCTGGCGATATCGCTCGAAAACTGTCCGATGCACTGAAAATTTTCCTGACTCTTTCTGCGGTATGGGCTGTAATACTTATTTTCGGTGCGATAATTATAGTGATAAATACACTGAAACTTACCATATACAGTCGTCGCGATACCATTTCCATTATGAAATTGGTAGGCGCCACCGATGAATTCATTCATCGACCATTCACTATCGAGGGGTCGTTCAATGGATTATTAGCGGGTGCATTGTCATCATTGCTTTTATACTGTGTGCTCAAGGCGATGAAAGAAATATTTTCTGCGATGAAAATGCCCAGCGAAATAATCCTGTATGGATTGGTATTATTGGGAGTGATATTTGGAATGCTGGGCAGCAGACTGGCGGTGAAAAAATTCCTCTGATATGGAATAATTATTTGCGATAAGTTTACTACAACAAACTGGGGAGCAGGGATTCGAACCCCAACTGGCGGATCCAGAGTCCGCTGTCCTGCCTATTAGACGACTCCCCAGAAACATATAATATTCAATCTATTCAGGATTAAAGTCAAGGAAAATTATCCCTTCAACTCGGTTTCTATTTGTGATAATATCTGTCTAACCTCGCCACTTCTTTCTGGGATAACTTTGCAAGCATAGACCACAGTAGCGTGGTCTCTTCCGCCGAAAAATTGCCCGATATGCTTAAGCGATGACCCGGTAAGTTTCCGAGAAAGATACATCGCCATTTGTCTGGCTAATGCCACATTTTTTGTCCGTCGCTTCCCACGAATCTGTTCGGGAGATACTCCAATATGCTGGGATACCGCATTCAGTATATCCTCGAGTGTAATTGTCTTTTTATACTGAGAAATCGGTTTCGCATATTGTCCTATTACATCCATCGCCAGCTGTTCGGTGATTTCTCTTCCGTGAATGGATGCGAAAGCCAGCAATCTTATTAGTGTTCCCTCCAGTTCACGGACATTGGTATTGATATTTTGTGCGATAAGAGAAAGGACTTCCTCGGGCAATTCGATACCGTCGGCTTCTGCCTTTTTTCGAAGAATTGCTACTCGGCTTTCGAATTCTGGCACTTGAAGATCCACAATCAATCCCCATTGGAATCTGGAAACCAATCTTTCCTCCAAACCCTTGATTTGTGCGGGCGGAACATCGGAAGTCAATACAATCTGTTGGCTCCTCTGGTGTAGTGCATTAAATAGATGGAAAAATTCGTTCTGGATACCCTCCTTGCCGGAGAAAAATTGGACATCATCGACCAGCAGGACATCTGCAGACCGATAAAATTCTCGGAAACGAGAGGTAGTCTTGTTAATCAGTGAATCGATAAATCTATCGGTGAATCTTTCGCTGGACACATAGCGAATAACTTTTTGGGGATAATTTTGTTTCACGAATTGTCCGATAGCTTGAATTAAGTGAGTCTTTCCTAAACCGACTCCACCCTGAATGTATAATGGATTATATTTAGTTTTTCCTGGAGATTCAGCCACCGCCATAGCGGACATAAACGCCAACCGATTGAAATCGCCTACTACAAAAGTGTCGAAAGTATATCGAGGATTAAGATGAGCTTGTATCGGTGCTTTCGATGATACTTCGGTATCCTGTCGAGTAAGATGAATGAATTCAAAATGGTTACCATTTTTAGAAAATGCGAGTGATACTAACATTTCTTTTTCTGTCACAGTTTGAACTACATTTAGAATCATTGAATTATATTTTGTCGCCAACCATTCAGCGATGAATTGATTTTTCACCTGTATAATCAGCTTGTTTTCATCGAGCGAAATTTCCTTGCTCTGGTCGAACCAGGTTTTAAAGGATTGCGGATTGATTTGTGTCGCTATTATCTGAAGGCACTTCTGCCAAATACCTGCGCTATCAGTGCTCATAGTTATCTCCTCAAAATATAAGAAAAAGAACTCTTACTTATCAACAAAATGTTGATAAATCCCCATTGTTGTTAATAACTTTACCCCTTATGATGGATTCAAAATGGAAAGACCATCATCATGGGATGTGGAATCAAAAATAAATTCATACCATAAACCTGTCAAGCCAGAAATAATAAGAATTTACAACTCTTTGTCAGACAGGCAATATACCGAATTTCTCTCGAAATTACCTTGGATAATATCCATAAATTACAATTACCAAAATGATTGAAAATAATATCAATAATTTCAACTGGAACTTGCGTAATATGAATATTTCATATACATTATTACTAAACAAGGAGGAATATATGTATGATGAAATTTTATCTCAACTAATAAATAAGAATGACACCAAATTAGTTCTGCTGATATTGGATGGTTTGGGCGGAACCACCAATGAAAACAGAGTTACTGAATTGGAATATGCAAATACTCCAAATATGGATAAACTGGC
>QNEG01000169.1 GCA_003645115.1 bacterium
CTATGAGTATTGATTGGCATATTTTCTCCTCATTTAAGGTTCAGTCTGGCATCCCGGCACAGGGAAAAGCGAATCCATTATTATCCACACCGAGTCCAGATCGGAATAGTCGCCGGGAATAATCACCCACAGCGTATCGCCGGAATGCCAAAAAATAAGTGAATCCTGCGGCACATCACTCTCGGCTGCATTGATTGAGCGTCGAACAAAAACTCGCGTTGTATCCACTTCTTGGCAAACCGTATCCCGGATTCCGAACATCACACTCTGGTCTGGGCATGATGTCCATGCATTCCACCCTTCAGATGGGCATTCAAGCCACACTTCGAGAGGATTGCAACACACCCAAAAAACAAATTCTATATCGAGAATACAATTTCCAAAGCTATCGCAAACAGAAAGTGCGATAGTGTAGGGACCTGGACTCATGTATAGAAGTTCGGGTAAAACAAAACTCCATAATGTATCCCCACCGAGATAATGTAGATTGGGGTCAGGATAGCTGTGTGGACCATCTGGAGCAAGTATAAATAACGACGCTAAGTCTAATGTGCTATCTTTCATCACAATAAACACACTGTCAGAACCACAAAAGTTAATACAAGTATCACCGTAGATATATGCCTTTGGTCGTGTTGTATCTCCGTCAATGCTGAATGTTCCGCAAGTATCGCAGGATGTATGTCCAAAGCTATCTGTGATGCAAATTGCAATGTATCCATTGTCAGTATTGATGTTGGGATAATAAAAACTCCAATTTCCTGTATTCGGTGCAGAACGAGCGTATAATTCAAATGAATCACCATCCGCAGAAAACCATATTTGCACTTGATAATATGGTCCAAGCACATAAGGTATAACAAACGAATCACAATCAAGATAATTCCATGTAACAGTTACAAGATCTCCAACATTTCCATCAGGCGGACAGGTAATAGAAAGTCGAGGTTCCCGTGTATCAATTGGACCGGGGTCCGACCAAGATTCGCAGTATATATCGCCAAATGGACAGGGAGTGAAACATATTATTGTATCCGATGGCGATATAACTGTCACTGTCGGGCTGGGACTACTTATTGTTGGACTTGGACTTGTAACCGTTGGTGAGAGACTTATTATAGTTGGAGATACATCAGTTATTGTGGGAGAACAAAATGTTCCCATACAAGAATTACTATCTTTTTCAAATTTCACAATGAATAAATCACCCATTGGATCAATATTCCATGTCTCTCCCACCACAACATATCCGCCATCTAATGTCTGGGCGATAGAATAGCCACAATCCATATCTGTTCCACCGGCGGTTCGAGATAGTTCCACCGACCCTATTGAATCGAACTTTACCAGAAATAAATCATTAAAACCTGCGCCAAAACTGTATGTTTCTCCCGCTACAGCATACCCACCATCGGATGTCTGAATAACGGACTTGCCATAATCATCGAAGGTCCCACCTACTACCTTTGACCATTCGACCGAGCCAGAAGAGTTAAATTTCACAAGAAATAAATCACTATTACTTGCACCGAAATTGTATGTTCTTCCTGTTACGATGTAACCACCATCATATGTTTGCACAACAGAGTAACCATCATCATAATCTATTCCACCAACAGTTTTAGACCATTCTACTATACCAGTTGAATCAAGTTTCACAAGAAATAAATCCCAATCACCTGCACCTAAGCTATTAGTCAGTCCTGTAATAGCATAACCATCATCAGATGTCTGAATAATAGAATAACTTCCCCAAGAAAATGAAACTTCTCCAAGAGTTTTAGACCATTCCACAGAACCGATTTGATTTAACTTTACTATGAATAAATCATCGTTTCCTACTCCAAAACTTTTAGTAAGTCCCGCTATGATATACCCGCCATCGGAAGTCTGAACAACAGAATATCCTTCATCATAGTTTGTACCACCAATAGTTCTTGACCATACAACTGAACCGGATGAGGTAAGTTTCAGAATGAAAAAATCCTCAATCCCTGCACCAAAGCTTTTAGTTACTCCTGCCACTACATACCCACCATCAGATGTTTGAACGATAGACCTAGCATATTCATCGCTAACTCCACCGATTGCCTTCGACCATTCTATCGCATCAACCGAATCGGTTGGAACTAATTTCACGAGGAGCATATCATAACTACCTACGCCAAAACTGTTAGTTCCTCCTGCTATAGCATATCCTCCATCGGATGTTGGGGTGATAGAATAACCATAGTCCTCGTTCGGACCATTGATATCAATTACCCAATCCAATACACCTGCACCACTACTTCCTCCCCCAGCATCTGCAACTTGAATTCGGAATACAAAGTTTGTTCCCTCAAAATCAGGGAAATCGTTTCCAGCAAGCCAGACAAGTTCATGTGTGCCGGGAGAAACGCCGACGAAATTAATTGGTGCCGGTGGAACAAAACTCACGCATGGCACAGTCCATGTCGAACCGCCATCGCTTGAAGCGGAAATAACAATATCATAAGAAGTTCCTGTACCAAATAGGTCATAGGATATGTATACTGTATCACTTCCGTCAGTTTGTTCATAAAACCGAACATTTTCAACCCAAACAGTTTCGGGTGCAAGAGGAACACAAGTGCACGGCACCAAAATTGCCCGACTATCCTCCTGTGTTGGAGAATTACGAACTGTAACCCAATGAATACCTTCTATAACAGTTCCCTGAATAATGAACCATCCACTTGTATCGCTGATAATTTCATATTGACTTACTGGAAGCGATGAACCATCGAATAGAATTTGTGCACTTAGGTCGAAATTTTCACCATAAAACCATACAGTATCACCCGGTGAACCGCAATGGATACTGAATCGAACAATATCTGGTTCTTCATCTTCACACGGAACTCGAATCCAGATGTGATTGCTCTCTACACCACTGGAACTGACGATATAAAAATCATATAATCCTGCAGGCATCACACTGGGAATTACAAATTGGATATGTGTGCTGTCTATTATAAAGACAGAAATGATAGAACTATCGAAATATGCAGTCATTGAAGCATCAAAATTATGCCCATAAATATCTATTACTTCACCGGCATCAGCGCAATATGCGGTATCCAGAGTATCAATAATTGGAGTTGGTGGTGGTGATATAGTATCCCCGCCACACGATAGAGAAAAAATAATATTCATCATAAAACGGAAATTATCCTCATAATATGTTGAGACAACAGTTGGATATTCAAATGTATGATTGTCAGCAATTGCAAAAATTCTACCATTGCGGCTATAATCGCATGCTCCTCCATCAATTCTCTGTGGATATGAGACTACTGCCCAAATCTGCGAATCACATTCACTCCATACAAATGGAACAACAACGGGCGAAGGTGGAGGAGTTGGAGTTATATATATTTCATGAGCAACCTGAAAATATAATGTATCTACACCATCTGTGAAAGGTGGGAAAGAATCAATATTTGTAGTCCGCATTGGAGAACCCGAAGAAGCACAATATACACAACCATAACTAAAGCTTAAACCGGTTATCCATCGCGGGTCATTAAGAAGATTATCAAATGGATCTATATCATCCCAACAGATGGGCCATATTAAAATAATACCTCCTTGACAAAAATAGTCAATTATCTGTCCACGCTGGGAATAATTAAAACCTGAATTTGGACAACTGGTTCTGTGATGCATAAGAATTAAAAAATCATAATCATTTAGGTCGGCAGGAAACCGCCCAGTTGATGTTGTAAAATCCACATCTGTGCCTCTTGCATTTAGACTATCCCAGAATACTTGATAAGTACTGTCGGTATGGTGTCCCCCCGAACAGAATCGCCTATTGAATGGAGCATCATCCACAAGGACACGGCATCCCTGTGCAAAAAGTGTTCCTGTCAGCAGGATTCCAAACAAAACAAGTAAATACATCGCTTTTTTCATTCGTGCTTCTTTAATTATCTGAATTGGTTTCGTTATTCATACACATAAACATTGTATCGAATTTTTCCGCCACCGATAGAAACAATAAATTCATTTTCATCCTAAAAGCTGCATTCTTGCCCTAGACATTTTCTGCAATACAAATCTCCAGTAGCGCCATCAATCATAAGAAGATTTACACCAGATGAATTTTGAATTACGAAATCATTGCCACTCGGTGCAAAAGTTGTATTATTCTCGTGAATGACTCCTTTTATGTAAAGATTGCCGCTCATATCCACATATCCCAGTATGGTACCATCTGGCAATTTGAATTGGAAGCTGGCGCCTGATGGAGAAGATGAGTTGTTTTGATAAAGAGTTCCCTTAATTGCCGCATCGCCATCTTCATCCACTACCATTAGATTCGCACCCGATGTATTTTTGACAAGGAAATAATTGTCAGTAATAGTCGGACAAGGGCAACCAGTAAAATTGCCATAAACACACACAGCAGCAACACTAAAAGATTGGTCAACAAGCGAGATGATTAAATCGGAGTTATCCGATGTAACATTAAATGCGAAGTTCGTTCTGTTTGCTGGTGAACCGATTTCGCCACTTGGGCTAACTGCGATATATCTTCGGAATGGACACATTCTTCTGCACTCAGGCCAATGCGAACAACAAGCACCGCCATCGGATTTACAGGCATCATTATAGGTAGTTTTCCATCGAACTTCCGCCCAGAAGTCATCAGCAAATTGGTCGCATGGTCCACCATCATTTGACCAACAAACATTTATCCGAACATGGTGAATATCAGCGGTAGCTCCCGAAGGACATCCTTGCCATTGTTGCTGTGTCCAATCTCCCTCATACTCAGGTCCAACATACGCGATATAATCC
>QNEG01000170.1 GCA_003645115.1 bacterium
TAAAAAAGCTGACCGGGTCGGCAAAAATAGTATTCGAGGCATTATCCCACGACCCGCTTCATATCGACGATATAGCTCGAAAATGCAAGATGGAACCATCATACGCACTATCGGCACTATTCACTCTGGAATTGGAAGGATTAATAAAACAACTTCCAGGTAAGAGATTTTTAAAAAATATATAGATTCTATTTCGAATTTTCCTTTATCCATCGTGAAATATCCTGGATAAATTTGCTATTCACATTGCCGGGTTGCTGATACTCCTCCGGGGTAGCCATTCCCTCGCCAGTAAAAAACAGATGATTCAGTTGCGGATAGTATTTAAATTCCACATTATCTTTTCCTGATAGCGCGCTTTTCCAAATATTAAAATCCTCTGAAGTCACTTGATAATCTCTCCCACCTTGGGCAATCATAATCGGTTCATTGATGGATTTTGCTGTTTCAGCTGGCTTATAGTTCCGCAAATCCAGCCAATACTTTGCTGGGACACCGAGTGGCAGGCTATCTGCTGGAACATCTTCAGTTAAAGTATCCGATTTCACCAGTGATACTTGTCTGTCTAAAATTCTTAATTGCTGTTTTTCCTGTTCGGACAATTCGCCATCCAGAAGATAAATATAGCGCATCTGCTCGATTATCATATCCTCCAGCGGGCGAGTATTCCCTGCCATAATAATATATCCTGTCACCTTAGGCTTATGTGTGGCGATTCGAGGAATCAGCATTCCGCCCAGGCTGTGTCCCAGAATGAATATATCGGTAATCCGAGAATCTTTTGATAATATCTGCACCGCATTCAATACATCCTGGATAGTTTCTTCATAAACGGTTATCTGTCCCTTTATTTCCGTCATTTTTGAGCCATACTGATATGTGCGTTTGTTATATCTGAGAGTTGCGATTCCTTTTGATGCCAAACCGTGAGCAATATCGCGGAATGGTTTATTCGGTCCCAATGTTTCGTCCATATCCTGCGGACCGGAACCGTGAACCAAAATCACTACGGGGAATTTTTCGCTCTGTTTTGGTATGGTCAATTTGCCATCGAGACGCCATTTATCCTCTCCGATAGTAATATCCTGCTCCACAAATTTTGCATCGTCCACATATTCTGGTGCAGTATATTCTGCCTGGTTCTCCGGCGGCAGGAAAAATAGTCCCGCTACTTGTCCAGCGCTATTTAACACTACCTTTATATCCAATGTGCCATTATCGAATTCACAGGTAATAAATACTACATCGTATTCGGAGATTATAGCGGTGCGCACACCCAGTTGCGATTTGAATCCGCCCATTTGATTATATAGTGAATTCCATAGTTGAGAAAGTTTTTCTATGGGCAATCCGGCTCGCATATTACCATCGAAATATTCTGCTGCTTGCTCGAATTTTTCCTCCACCAGCAAATCCACGAATTCACGCGCAATAGATATCTGTTCACCGCTTAAATCATCTCCACCAGCAAACATCGGGACTATCAAAATAAATCCCAGAGTTATATATAGTGCAATCTCACCACATTTCATCTTTTCACTCCTTATATATTTTTCTGCGAAACAAATTTAATTTCTATATGTCATCCAATTTAATTTATTCTATATGATATGCTAACTTGACTTTTATAATTACTCATTGTTTAATATAATTGCAATATTAAATGCGCAAAACAAAATAATTATGGGCAAGATATCGAAATTACCGGATTGGGTAAGCAATCGAATCGCCGCTGGTGAAGTAGTGGAGCGACCGGCATCGGTGTTGAAAGAACTGGTAGAAAATTCTATCGATGCTGGAGCTAATTATATCGAGGTTTCACTGCGAAATGGCGGCAAACAACTGGTTCAGGTGACCGATGATGGCGAGGGAATGGAATACGAGGATGTCATACTGGCAGTGGAACGACACGCTACCAGTAAAATTAAGGATGTGGAAGACTTAAATTCTATAACCACGCTTGGATTTCGTGGCGAGGCACTACCATCTATCGCATCGGTATCCGTGACTGAAATAGTCTCTCGCACTTCACATAATGATATGGGATTCCTGATTGTGGTAGATAATGGAAAGATTATCCAGCAGATGGAAGTAGGTTCTGCTGTGGGGACTACTGTTAGTGTTAGCGAACTTTTCGGAAAAATTCCCGCTCGGAAACGATTCCTTAAGTCCGACCGTGCAGAACTGTCCAAATGTTCACTGTGGCTTACACAATTATCATTGGCTCATCCGGAAATATCGTTTAAGATGGAAAACGACGAGCGTGAAATTATTTATACCCCAGCTACTGGCACTTATTTAGAGCGAATAGAACAAATTTTCGGCGCAGAAATAGTCCAGGACTTGCTGGAAATCGAACATCGCTCGGGAAATTATTTCCTGTATGGTTATATCAGCAATAGGACTTTACATCGCTCTCGTGGAACCGACCAATATTTTTTCCTCAACGGTCGGTCTATACGAAGTGCACTTATCTCCGGTGCACTGAAAAGAGCATATTCTGGGATAATTCCGCCGGGCAGACATCCTGTGGTATTTTTATTTCTGGAGGCACCGCCGGAGCTGGTCGATGTCAATGTGCATCCTGCAAAGACCGAGGTTAGATTTCGTCGCGAGGAAACTGTATTCGGGACGATATACAAAACTGTCGCCAATATATTGGGAACTTCTATGACACCTGCCAAGAAAACAAAAACAGCATCTAATATGGTTCCACCGATGCATTCATATGCTGTCCAGAGCAAGCTGAATTTTCCTGAACCGTATAGAAAATCTCCCGGGAAAAAATTTCGTCCATCCAGTCCAGAACGAGATATTCAAATGCTGGCAGAACAAATATTGGATGAACATTCCGAGCGACAGAAAAATATCGATATTCAGACAGAGGAAACACAATTTTTGCAGGTGTTGAATTCATACATAGTGATAGCGACTGTGGAAGGGGTTTTGATACTCGACCAGCACGCTGCTCACGAAAGGGTATTGTATGAAAAGACTGTTCGTGCACTGGAAACGGAACAATCTCCTGGACAACGATTATTGTTCCCAGTGGAAATTAATCTTCCGCCACATTGGTTATCTCCACTCACTGCGATGCTGGAGAAATTTTCTGCGGTGGGTTTCGAAATCGAAATCATTGCTAATGATAAAATAAAGATATTATCTGTTCCGGCATTCGTGCGCAATAGAGATTATTCTGAATTGATAACCGATATAATGCGAGATATTTCCGAAGGTGAAAGTGTGCCAGAATTCGAGAAGATATTCGCCTCCTCGGTGGCTTGTCATTCCGCAATCAAAGCAGGACAACCATTATCCGCCGATGAGATGGAGGCACTTTTCGATGCGCTATTCTCCTGCGATGAACCATTGCAATGTCCACACGGAAGACCCACTATCATCAAATTCACCGGCAGACAACTCGAACAGATGTTCGGTAGAACTTAAATCGATGGAGTGATAATGTTTAGAAAACCAAAAGAATTAGCTCATCTGTCGTTCATACTGGTAATACTGGGTTTAATATTCCAGTCTATCGCTGCTTATATATTGGATGAAAATCCATTTATGATAGGGTTATCACTGGTGCTATATCTATCCGCATTTCCATTTTCGGTGATAGCGTTGATGCGGAACTGGCGAGTTCCAAAACCAAACAGGCTCGACCTGTGGTGCTCTATCGAGGTAGGAGTCGGTTTACTCCCATTCCTGATTACTATTATTCTGGTATCTTATGCATTATGGTTTATCTAAACGAGTTGAATTATTATGCGTATAATAGTGCAAAAATATGGTGGAAAGAGCGTGGCTAATATCGACCGAATTCGTCAGGTAGCCTCACGAATAGTAAACCGACATATCGCCGGCGAGGGACTGGTAGTAGTGGTATCCGCTATGGCTGACACTACCGATGAACTTATAGGATATGCTAATTCTATTTCTCGTTCACCATCCGAACGAGAGTTGGATATGCTATTGACTGCTGGCGAGCGAATATCTATGGCATTATTATCTATGGCAATCTGGGACCTCGGGCACAGTGCGATTTCATTCACCGGTTCACAAAGTGGAATAATCACCGACGATGTTCATACTCGCGCCAGGATAGTGGAAATTCGCGCATCAAGAATAATCGAGGAGTTGCACAAGGGCAGAATAGTGATAGTAGCCGGATTTCAGGGAGTTTCTGGCAAGCGTGAGGTAACTACACTGGGGCGAGGCGGTTCCGACACTACCGCAGTAGCATTGGCTGGTGCACTGGGCGCAGAAAGATGTGAAATCTATTCCGATGTGGACGGACTATATTCTATCGACCCTAAAATTTCCGATAATGCAATTCATATCGACCAGATAGATTATAATACTCTTTTCGACCTGGCATTTTTTGGGGCACAGGTGATACATCCACGAGCTGTGGAAATGGCAAGAAAATATAATATTCCTATATTACTTGCATCGAGCACAAAGGAGGGAAAACACACTATGATAAAGAGCAAAGCGATGGAGGGAGCGACATTTTTCGGTGTATCTATTCAACCGGAAATTATATGGTTCAATTTGAAAATTCCCATTGATAAACTTTATTTATTCTGGGAAGAATTAGAACGAATACGCACCAGTATTCGCAATCCTGCATTGCAAATTTCGGATGATTTGGGTTATTTGAATTTCTGGACATTGCCCGCCAATTCGGATGAAATCGAGGGAGTGCTTAAATTATTCCCCGAAATCGAATCGAAAACGGAGAAATTGGCACTGATATCGATATCCGGCTGGGGACTGGCAGAATCACCACAAGCTAATGCCGATATTATTA
>QNEG01000171.1 GCA_003645115.1 bacterium
CCCCAGTCATCGCCAACTGCGGACAACGGCGATGAAGCAGTGCCATCACCGGTTAATGTAGCATCGTGCTGAACCTGATAATTGTCCGCGGTATCGGCATAAACTGCTCGATGCGAATAACTTACCGGCGCAAGTTTCTCCCGCGGAGCGAAAAATTCATCCGCGCCACCTGCCACACTGCCATCGTCATCGATATCCACCTTGAGCTGAATCCAGTATGGTTCGTCGAATGGTAAATCTAACGGATGAACTGCACCCAGCTGGACATCGAATAGTCCATTCACACAATTAACCGATAGAGTTTCTGCCCACAATGGCGAGCCGCCTGTGCTTACATTATATATCAGGAATGCGATAACTCGGTCGGCATCGGTGACAGCATTTCCACTGGCATCGACCAGTCTTGCCTGATAATTCATGGTGCGCGGGACTTGTGCGAATAACGGCACCGCAACCAGCACCAGCACGCAAACCATCATTGCAATTGCTTTGACACATCTCATAACAGACCTCCTTAGAATTTGTTAATATTGTATTATACAAGCTTATAAATTTTCAACTATGGGTAGTCGTTTGGTTAGAGGGGGGGATGCTCTATTTATTACAATATCGACTACCCATATAATTAAATTATTCCTCCTGACATTTTCCATTTATAACCGATACATCCAGTAATTTATTTAAATTATCATTTCCAATCACTATTTGTCTATTCTGCCACAATACAGTTGGACTGCCAAATATTCCCAGATTTTCACATAATTCTGCATCTTCGGAAAGCAATGAATCGGAATAAAGTTCGACTAATTTCTGCAAACTATCGGTATCTATACCCACATAAGTGATACAGGTATCCGAGAAATCGGATTCATTTGCACAGGACAAATATTCCCAGAATTTATCGGGGAAATACTTTTGGATTACTATTTGAGTTCGGTTTTCATCTAATTCTTCCTCTCCGTGAAGACTTTTAAATTCTCCGGTTACACTGTCCTTTTGCACAATGTAGTGAAGTGTTATATTATCTGTGTTTCCAATAGCCAGCAGTGATTCCTCGAGCGCCACGGAAAATGGACAATCACTCATAACAAAAATCGCTATTTCATATTCTTTCTCTGGTCTATTTAAATAATAGGAAATTTCCACCATTTCTGGTTTCACCATATACCAAAGTTTATTTGGTGTTCGCAGTGGTAATAAATTCTCCTTTATTCTCGAATAATTCCTATCGTTTTGTATATCACTATCGAAAATGTATGCGGGGAGTTTCTCCACCCCGAAAAGTTTCACTAATTTCTTTCCCTTCTTGCTATCGTATTCCACATATTGGATAGATAATTTTGGAAATAATGACTGAAATATTTTTATCATAGCTCGAGAAACATTACCGAAAGTAGTATCTGGTAGAATAATGGTTAATTTCACCAGTGGTGCCAGTTCAGAGATACATTTGCCATTTTCACAATAAGCGATGTAGTCATTACTTTCCGGGATACAATCATTATCATCGATACACTGTGGTAGTGCTTGCTCGGGAAAAATGTCCATCCATTTACTTCGTATCATCATAAATAGTGATGGAAAATCACCTGCCCAATTTCGGATTTGCACTCCATCGATAAACAGAGTTGGAGAAGCATCGATGCCGAGGCTATCGGTTATTTTTGCTTGAGCGATAGCCAGATTATATCCATCGGTTTCCATAAGATTCCCGATAATATTGACATCTAAACCACAAATTCGGGCATCTTTAACCCAGAGAGAATCATAGAAATGGCTATTCCGACTGATGAGGTAGCACCAGAATTTATCGGGGAAATATTTCTGAATAATCATCTGCCGAACATCTTCCTCTACCTCTTTATTTCCGTGTAGCGAATGGAATTCACCGGTCTGTTCGTCATAATTCAGGATATAATGTATTTTGACTGGCAAATTAAATCTGGCACCCACTGGCATAAGCACCTGATATAGGACATTTTTAGCCTGTGCGCCATAAGGGCATTGAGACATAACCCACAGGTCGATAGTTTGAGCAAAAATTGCAACCGATAAAACAAATATCGATAATAGCAAAAATTTCCACTTCATTATTATAACTCCTCTCTATTTTTTCTGGTAAAGTTAGTATTTAACCTTTGCAATAATATTCGATTTGCTAATCAATCCAAATCGTGTAGCATCGAGACTACCAGTGGGGTCATTGCCCAAAATCAAATATGTATTTTTAGGAATAACGCCATTATAATCTCTAACATATAGAGATAGCATCTTATAGCCTTTACCACTTATATTATATTTTTTTCCCTCCGAATTCAATAGTGGTTCGCCATTAACAATTATGTTCCAACCGGATTTGGAATAAGCCAATGCCAATGAATCTCCCGGAATGCCTTTAACGATTTTTATCAATGGATTTTTATTCCCAGCGTATCTGACCAATACCACATCGTCTCGCTGGATTGGATAATGTTCATAGTATCCGAATAATGCCTGAATAGTCTGTCCAGGTTGAAGTAATGGCATCATAGACCTGCCACGAATAATTCTTTCCTCTATCCATATATCATCCGGCAAAGTATCACTCTGGGAATATGAAATAACCATTCCCAAAAGCAGAATCGATAATCCTATTATGTTCTTATTCGAAATCATACTATTAACGGTATTTCTATAAATTAATCCTTTTCACAAATACGATAACAATTACAAAAGCTCATTATTCTCGTAAACAGGTCCAGAAACAACAAATTTCCAGTATGCTACCACCTCCTGCTTTTGTGCTTTCGAACCCCCTACTCGTTCGCTTTGCTCGCTCGTTTGTCCCCCTTATCAAGGGGGACAGATGCCGACTTGTCGACAACAGGGGGTTATGTTTTCAACTCGGGCAGCCGCCGGAGGGGGATGCCCTATAAATTACTCTGATAATCCCGCTTATACCCAATAACCTCGTGTTGCTGAAACCGTATATTTTATAAATTTAATTGAAAAAAGTTATTATTATTCTAATTTTTTAAATGAAAGACGACTTTTAATATTTTTCATTGTTCATAGTTATCTATAGCAAGCGCATACCCTCGGGGTGGTATCACCATAACTGCTTCCACTAACAATTAGATTTACTCCCAAGTTATAACCCGAAGGGCATGTGCAGCCTCTATAGACGGTGCTCCTATATGTAAAACTGTCACGTCCAGTCCCGTTGATATGACAACAGCATGCCCTCGGGGTGGTATCACCATAACTGCTTCCACTCATAATGATATTTACGCCATTTATGTAGCCCGATGGACAGGAACACCCCCTATAAACAGTGCTCTCATAACAGAAACTAGTATAGCGGTTCGGGACAGAAGGTGTCTGCCAGGTAGCAAGACCCGTACCATCAGATGTCAAGACTTTACCTGCTCCCTGACTGCCATCAACCATTTTAATGTTGCCAACAACATGTAATCTTGCACTCGGGCTGTTCGTTCCAATACCGATATTTGTGCCGTCGTTGTAGATTGTGCTATTTGCTATCCAGCTCGTTCCGTTGTGTCGCAGCGTTTGCCCGGAGCTGCCCGACGGAAGTGTGCCTGGCGCATAATCTGCAGTATCGGCATAAACTGCTCGATGCGAATAACTTACCGGCGCAAGTTTCTCTCGCGGAGCGAAAAATTCATCCGCGCCACCTGCCACACTGCCATCGTCATCGATATCCACTTTGAGCTGAATCCAGTATGGCTCGTCGAATGGTAAATTCATCGGATGGACTGCCCCCAGCTGGACATCGAATAGTCCATTCACACAATTAACCGATAGAGTTTCTGCCCACAATGGTGAACCGCCGGTTTCCACAGTGTAAATGAAGAATGCGATAACTCGGTCGGCATCGGTGATAGCTGTGCCAGTGTCATCGGTCAGTCTCGCCTGATAATTCATGGTGCGCGGGACCTGTGCGAATAACTGAACCGCAACCAGCACCAGCATCACTAATAAAATTATTATACTTCTCATTTGTTCCCCCCTATTCGTTGATTTATTTTACTTTCTCATTATAGCGCTTTCGCCACGCAGACAAGTCTATAGGAATTGTTGCAATATCTATTTGTATAAAAAATCCACCCCGTAGAAGTTGCGTTCTTGTCTCCCGTATATCCCAGATAGGAGGCAGTTCCATTTGTCCAACCATTACAATAGTATGATGTCGAATACAAAGAACCATCTGTTTTACTTCCCGACCACCAGTCAACATTAGGTGGTTGCACGCTCCAGAGATTGCTTAATGGCTGTTCAATATTGCCATCTAACAGTGTCTGCCAGGAAGATGCAATTTGAACTGTAGTTCCCCAGCCTCTATTGTATGCTATTATTGGACTGGTGGATTCATAGGGTCCGATTACGCCATCTACATCGGAGTCGTTATTATGCAAATCTCGGATTTCATCATTGCTGGCAACGGAAATAAAGGCTTTTACATCAGATACTTTACCGGATAGAGCGCTGGGGAGTTCGGCTGCGCAAATAGCATCGGCGCCAGACCGTCCACCGAGATTGCCATTATAATTACTCAATGTGCCGAATAGGACAGTGGAACCACTGGGAAGCCCTTGCGGTTGGTCTGATGTCGGTGTATAATGACAAACACGACAACGTAAATATTTCCAACCACCAATATAGTTATAACTATCATAGTTCAGATTGCTATTATTATTTTGACTATAAAATTGAGTAATATTAGAAGCGCAAAAAGGTGCACCTCCAATTCCTCTATCAGCATATCCATGAACAGAAGGCACTAACCAATACCCATAGTAAGCC
>QNEG01000172.1 GCA_003645115.1 bacterium
AACCACAAGATGTGCATTTATCATTATTTATCAGCGCAAATTTACCTTCGGTATATTTTTCCTTGCTCGAAATTTTTGCATCGGTCAGAAGTTCTAAATTAGAAGCATCTACATCCGCATCGACCATAACTTTATCTGGAATAATACGAGCGAGTGAGGCGGTTAATGTAGTCTTTCCCGTGCCGCCTTTTCCACTTATTATAGCTATTTGTTTCATACCTTAATTTTGACTTTTCTTTATATAATTCCACAGTTTTCTGAAAGTCTCTCGCCATTGTGGTGAATACTCCGATGGGCTTATTCCTCGTGAATAATGTAAACAAATATCTTCACTAAAAGGTATTTCCAACAATACAGGAATTTTTTTTGAATTGAGGAATTTTTTTAAACTATCGATATTACCGAGATCGGAGCGATTTATTATCACGCCTACTTTCTTGTTCAATTTTTTTGTAATCATTAGTGTCTCTTTGAGATCGTGAAACCCCAATGGAGTAGGTTCGGTAACCATTATCACATAATCTGCATATCGCAATGATTCTACTGTAGGATGAGCCGCTCCGGGCGGACAATCTATTATTACATCGCCGTTTTTTTCCTCATAATCGAGCAGCATCCCGATTAATCGAGTGGTGGTGGTTTCGGCGATATTAAGCTCACCTTCTATGAGTTTGACTCCACCTCTTTCACCTTTCCTTATATGACCGATAGTGCGTGGTTGTTCGTGAATTGCATCTTTCGGGCAAACTAATGCACATCCACCACAGGATTTGCAAATTTCTTTTACCGCGAATACTCTCAATCCCTCGAGAACAACAATGGCATTATACGCACAGAAATTCGAACATTCCTCGCAAAAATCACATTTATTCATATTTACAATGGGGAAAGGCAATCGAGCTTGTTTACTGGTTGGTTTATTTGCGCGAAGAAGGATGTTAGCATTTGGTTCCTCGACATCGGCATCGATTAATGTAATCGGCGATGAACTTATGGCAAGAGACACTGCCACGGTGGTTTTCCCTGTTCCGCCTTTTCCACTGGCTATCGCTACTATCATATCGATGAATTATGGTGTTAATTAAAGGGGGGACAAACCGTCTCAAAACAGTCATTGCGAGTATCGAAAAGCGAAGCAATCTTCTAATAACTTCGCAGTAGAAGATTGTCACGCTTCCCCGATAAGTCGGGAATTCACGCAATGACATAGTGTGCAGTTTTGAGACAGACTCTATATCCCCCCTTATGTTTTCATTAATCCTTTTGTGATTCCACCTTTTCCAATTCCTTAATTCTTTTTTCGATTTCGGATAATTCAGCTTTTAATTGCTGGGCGGCGGTTTTTAATGCCTGAGCTTCTGCTTCGGGCGAAATGTTATACTCCAGATTCGGATTTACTGGATAGTTCCGCCATCTATACCATCCTGGAAGTCCTGTTGCATAGAACCAATGCCTCCATCTATTCCCGCGACGATATCCAAATCCGCCGCCGTATGCTCTGTAACCTCCTCTGGGAAAGTTCATATAACCGGGAATAGGATAACCAGCACAAAATCCCATTGCTCTACCTGTCATTGGACCTTCTCCCATCGGTCCTGTTCCGTCTCCTCGTGGCATAATACACCTCCTTGTGTTATTTTTTTACCTCTCTAATCATTTGCTGTCCACATTGTGGACATTTGGTTTGATAACAAGGTGTCCCAGCAGTATGGGCAATCCTATTGCCACAATTAGGACATACACAATATCCGCCTGGACCAGCCGAATATGGTCCTTTGCCGCGACCTCGTCCTCTTCTACCACTTCCTGAACCTTGTCCGCTGCGTCCGGCTCCGTTTCCTCTTACCATAGTTATAACCTCACTTTAATACTATGTTTTTATATCCTACGATTATGGGGCATAGTTGTTGCATTTGTAGATTTGGTTAGTTTGCCCGCCTTGAATTTTTCCAATGCCTCTCTGGCGCTGGATACACCACTCGATGAATAAATATCTATTTTGGCTGATTTGAGGACACCGAATGCATTCGGTCCGATTGCTCCAGCTATTATCGCTTTTATCCCTTCATTAGCCAAAAGTTGAGCAGTAGATATACCAGCACCACCACCACTGGAAACATTTGGATTTTTAATCACTGATTTTAATTCATCAGAATCTGTTTCCACAATGGCAAACGCATTTGCTCGACCAAATCTTGGATCCACAGGTGAATCCAGTGAATCTCCAGTAATCGCTATGCCTATTAACATTTTATCCTCCATTTCTATAATTTCCATTTTGCAATAATGAGCATATGTTCATTATAAAATTATGGAAATCTTAATTATTGTCAAGTAATATTTTCGATTATATTATACTATTTTTAAATTATTCTTGCATTTTATTTAACATCGAGTATCCTAATTTGATTATAATTTATCTGGAGGAATGGAAATGGCGATAATGAATGTCAGCGCAAATAGAATGAATATGATGCGTCTCCGTCAGCGGATGGAAATCGCTCGCAAGGGACACAAACTGCTCAAGGATAAACAGGATGAATTGATGCGTAATTTCCTGGAGATTGTAGAGGAAATAAAGGGTTTGCGTTCGAGGACTGAATCTGTGTTGGTGGAGGCATTGAGAAGATTCACTGTGGTCACTGGTGCTATGAGCAAACAGGAAATCGAGGGAACATTTGTGATTCCCCCTGTTCGAGCAAAAGTAGATGTCCAGTCTGCACGATTGCTGAATTTACGAGTGCCACAATTCGAGGTAGAATTCGAAGGCGAGGGAATATCATATTCATTGGCTGATACCCCCGCTGAATTGGATGAGGTTATGAAAGCTATGGCTGAGGCTCTTAAACTTATGGTAAAACTTGCAGAAACCGAAAAAAAATTGGAATTATTGGCAAAAGAAATCGATACCACCAGAAGAAGAGTGAACGCGCTGGAATATGTGATGATACCAGATTTGAAAGATACAATACGATATATAAGGATGAAATTGGAGGAACTGGAACGAGCAAATCTCACCAGACTTATGAAAGTTAAAGATATCATCGCAGAGAAAAGAGGATATTGATTCATACTGTCCACACGGGAAAATTTAGTAAAATGTCAAAATATTTACTTACATTGATTTTAATATTCGGGATTGTGTATGGTGACAGCAAATATTGGGTATTTTTCGAGGATAAGGGATTACAATCCGCTCAAGATTCCATCCAGGCACTCCAGAATACCAAAAGAATGCTCACCGATAGAGCACTGAAACGGCGAGCAAAAGTGCTTCCAAAAAATTCGTTAGTGGATTGGAAAGATATCCCGGTATGCCACAGATATGTCCAAGAAATCCAGAGTCTCGGTATAGAAATCGTTCATACAAGTCGCTGGTTTAA
The DNA here is from genome assembly GCA_003645115.1 of bacterium. Classification (GTDB taxonomy): domain Bacteria; phylum UBP14; class UBA6098; order B30-G16; family B30-G16; genus B30-G16. Next base: position 3,384 of record QNEG01000172.1, read on the forward strand.
TGCGGTTTCTGTTCGCGGCGAACCTGAACAGTTATCCCAAATCGCTTCATTATCCTATGTTGACAAGATTGTTCCTGTAAAATCATTCCGAAGAAAATTCATACCAGTAGTCGAAGAAACATATGTAGATGATGAAATCTATGGAATCTCCAAACAGCAGCTTAGTTTTATGAATGTCCCGCCAGTGCATAATATGGGGATTTATGGCGATGGTGTATTGCTTTGTATCACCGATACAGGTTTCAACCTCGAACATATCGCTCTCGCTCATTGTGAGGTAGCCTCGCAATTCGATTTCGTATCCAATGATAGCATAGTAAGTTGGGAGGAGGGCGACCACGAGCGAATCGAATCTCACGGAACAAAATGTTGGTCGGAGATAGGCGGAAAACTGGATTCAATCTATTGGGGTGTCGCACCGAATTCTTCTTTTCTGCTGGCTCGCACCGAAGACATAGATACAGAGTGGGTAATAGAAGAAGATAATTGGGTATCCGCAGCCGAATGGGCAGATTCTTTGGGCGCAGATATTATCTCCGTTTCTTTAGGATATTATTACTGGTATTCACCGGAGGATTTCGATGGCGACACACCGATTATCACCGCAGCAGCAGACAGAGCTGCTTATCTGGGAATAGCAGTTTTCTCCGCCGCAGGGAATAATGGCTCCGGTGGAGTTTATCGAACTATTATCGCTCCCGGCGATGGCGATAGTGTTATCACAGTGGGTGCCTGCAATCAATATGGCCAACTGGCGGGTTTTTCATCGCGTGGTCCCACTGCCGATGGAAGAATTAAACCCGATATATTAGCTCACGGAGTGGGAACTATGTGTGCCGATGGCGACTCTGGATTCACTCCAGCCTCGGGCACATCTATGGCGACACCTATGGCAGCTGGACTCGCCGCACTTATCCTGCAGATTAAACCATCACTTACTCCGATACAATTAAGACATATTCTGACTATTACTGCCACTAATTGTATTTTGCCGGATTCTGCTGAGGGTTGGGGTATCGCCGACGCTCGAGCCGCCGCAGCTTATCCGCTCGATGATTCATCCTGGATTTTTTTTCATCGGGGATGGAACATTTTTGCCAATCCAGTGAATAATCCGATTTCCATAGATGAGTTGCCAGTGGAACCATTTGCCTATGCATTTTGGGAATCTGTATTTGTGGAAACCGATACAATAATACCAGGAAAAGGATACTTTGTATATTCGTCCAGTGATACTTTTGCCATTATACAGGGAGAACCGATTACTGAATTGGATATTCAACTTACTCGTGGTTGGAATTTATTGGGCGGACTCTCCAGAAGAACATTTACTTATGAACTGGAAACTGCTCCCATCACTGATAAGTTCTTTATATATAC
>QNEG01000173.1 GCA_003645115.1 bacterium
GGAAATGGGTCATCCAATTGGGTCAACTTTTCCACCAATGACAAAATAGTCCCAGATTTTTCAAATAAATGATATGATGGAATTACCACATCGGCAATTTCAACTATAGCAGTGGGTAATGTAGCTGTGGTGGCAATAAATTTGATATTCTTGAAATGGTCATACAATCCGGGGAAAGATTCTATGGGGTCGCAACCCAATGCCAATAATGCTTCCACATCTCCGGAGCGAATAGCGGAAATTACTTCATTAGTGGATACAAAATCGAATGTATTCAACAGTCTGGATATTCCCTTTCCATTGGCACCGGTAGCGAATGCGGAGAACTGGAATTTCCGGGCTTCTGCCAATTTCTTCGCCCAGAATCCTACTCGCAATGGTTCACTGAATCTACCTACACCGGGCGCAAATAGGACACAGGCATTTGTGGTATCTCGCAAAGTGGATACTAACTGCTGGAATGAATCCTTATCCACTCCCGTATTATCGATAGAATATTCCTCGCCGGACACGGCTTTCGCCAATGCCTCCATCAGGTCGGCGACTTTCCCAGGAGATGCCTTGAGATTGCACCAGGCATATCGTGATGTCCTGCTACTGCAATTATCCACTGTTGTCAGGAAATTGTTTCTTTCGGCGAACCGCGCGTCGTGGATAAATTTTGCCATAGTGGGATGAAGTGAGAATATATCGCCCACAGAAATTATAACCTGCATTTGTGGTAGTGACGCAAACGAGAAATTGTTCATAAAACCTGCCACAATTTCATCCTCTGGCGAAATTTGTGATACAAATTTTGTTCCCCACTTGTTAGCGAGTTTTCCCGCCAGAAATGCCTCCTCTAGTGTTAAACTTCCCGAAAGTAGGATAGCGATTTTTGATTTGTCCACAGTATCGAGTGAATTAGCCACTGTATCCAATGCTTCTCTGCCTTTTACGAATTCATTATCGATTAGACTATATCCAACTCGCTGTTTGTGTTGAGCAAGTTCGACACAGAAATTGCCTCGTGGGCATAATCTTCGCTCACCAAAATAGTGAGCCTTAATCACATTGTTTGAATCATAATGGACAGAGTCGAATAGATTTTCACCAGAAAGTCCGAAATAATCCTGCATAGAACAGAAATGACAAGTTATCCTATGAATTCCCATATTCTCCTCGCTTTTATTATTTTTATGTTTGAGGATATCATTATTGCGAAAGTAAGAGACTTAAATTATCATTGTCAAGTAAAATTTGAGATTTTTTTCACATAATTTTTTTAAACGAAATCCTTTCCCTTGACTTTATTCATTTATGCGCTTTAGTTGAGTTAAATGAGAGACAAATTTTGGACATCGATTATATGGATAATATTGGTTTGGATTTCTTTTATATGGGGAGAAAAAAATTATTCTTTATTGGAGCAAAATCTCCCCGATACATCCTATGGACCTGAATGGGTCGGTTGGACTATACTCGCCACGGAATATATCGCTGGTCCAATATTTGCATCACAATACTGGTGGAAACACGGTTTCGCAAAAAATCCATTCAAAAATATAAACGAACAGGAAAATTATGTCGAGGATAAGATTTGGCATTTCTGGAATGGAGAAAATATCACCGACTTACATTACTGGACATTGAAAAAATATTTCGGTCGTGATGACCCCTGGCTGGCAATGGGAATGACTTTCGCCACACTCACTGGAGTAGAATTATTCGATGCATCGGACAAGGAAGGAAAATGGGGATTATCACTATGGGATGGATTATCTAATGTAGGGGGAATATTGTTCTGGTATGCGAAATATAAATCCCCAAGAGAAATTCCAATCGATGTCCGAATCGGTATCCGAAGATGGGATAGAGCATATTTACTTTTGGAGCGAGCGACACGTTTTCGCCAGGATTTCCATAGCGATGAACCGAACCCGGCAGAATGTTGTCCATCGTATCATTATGATAATTATTCCATTTTTAAAACCGAGGTTATCATTCGGCCGTATAGTTATTTTTATTTTGGTGGAGCAGCATCGTTGCCGGTGGATGAAAATGATTGCGGTGTCCCAGGAAATTTATTCGGAATTACCGTCGGATTCGATTTCATAAGGTATTTCGCCAAAAAATATCCAACTCGATTTTCTCCATTCCTAAATACTTTCGGAAAATATTGCTCTGCATCTATCGCATATACATATTGGTTCGAATAAGATACAATCGAGGAGATGTAAATGAAAAATAGTTCAATTATAATCACGATGGCAATCATCTTGTCATCCGGTTTGATATCGGGAATAGAAATTACCGCTCCGATGAGATGGCATTGTGAGGGACATCTGTTGAGATTTGTCCCTCGAACCGAACGCAATTTCACCGAGGGAATGCTGGACAATTCAGTGGATTTATTATCCGCAAAGTTCGATGATGATATCGAGCTGGACTTGTTCGCTGGAGCAACTATATGGACTGGTATGGGTTATCAATGGGAAGACATAGTATTCGACCCCAGAGATATGCACTACTCACTGGCGCCGGGGTTTAGAGCAAAATTATGGCAATACTTATTAACTTTTCAATGGCTCCACGATTGCTTCCACGAGGTGGACAGAAAAACCGAACCCACTATTATTTGGAATGCTTATGAATTACGATTTTCACCGCATAAATATATTTCATATCGAAGACGAGAAATTCAACAAACCCAAATTGCGCAAACGGTGGAAATATTACCCTCATTCGACTGGGAAATATATTTTGCGATATTCCCCAGATTGCATGAGATATTCTGGTTCCAGTATAAACATCCATTTTCCACGCATTCGGGAGCAAATCTTTATCTGGGATTATTGAAATATAGGACTTTGCTTTTGGAATTCGATTATACTCCTACTCTATGGACAAAATATGGTGGTGGTGTCTGCCATAGACAATATTTTCAACTGGCGATTACATATTTTGCAAAATACGGAACATTTACTACATTCTGGGGATATACAGCATACGAGAATCAACCTATTCGCCCGCAACAGCATTTGGTGAAATTCGGTTTTAATTGGAAACTATGATTATGAAAGAAATATTATTCAACAACACAATCAAAAAAATTCTTGCTCTGCTGATTATAGTAGCAGGAATTTTCTATACCGGTATTACTCGAAAAGTTCACATTCCCGAATTTGCTCACTATTATTTCGGAGCAAAATATGCACCAGAAATCGGTTATACTGGATTATACGAAGCACTTTCGAAGGCGCTGACCGAAATTTATAATCAGTATTTTTTCATTCATAATATATATGCGGTAAGAAATCTTCACGATATCGGATATATAACATCGGAGACTGCATTGAACAATTTCCATTCTCAGCGATGGGATAGCCAAAGATGGAAAGATTTCTTAGCCGATGCAAGATTTATCGACAAATCGATGCTGGCAAATCCTCAAAAAGTCCCCATTCAACATTGGTCGAAAATATTGATAGACCACGGTTATAATGTCTCGCCTATATATACTGCTTATGTATATCCTATCGCGAATTTACTTCCACTGAATTCGACAAATATAACAATACTTTTCTGGCTGGACATAATATTGATTCTATTAACTTTCTTTCTCCTGTGGAGAATGCGAGGTCTATATTCATTAGCTATCGCAGTGTTATTTTTCGCTTCGGCGCAGGATATGCTAACATATTGCACCTGGGCATTACTTCGTTTCGACTGGTTTTTTGCTCTCGCACTGGCATTTTATTTTATTCATAGAAGAAAATATTTCATCGGCGGGATTTTCTGGGCAATAGCAGGAGTAATCAGGCTTTTCCCGATGTATATGGCAGGATTTTTTACTATTTTATTACTGTTACTCTATAAGGAAAACAAGCGAATAGAACTCAAAAAAATTAGTAATTTTGTCATAGGGATATTTTCCGGCGCTATCGGTTCGGTGGCATTATCATCGCTGGCACTATATTTATATGGAATGTCTCCCATAAATGTCTGGCATGGATTTTTACATAGAATTGGCAATCATTCCGCAGAAACAGGAATACTAAACGCCATAGGATTGGCAAAGATTTTCGAATTAGTCGGACTATCACAACCCATTATTGCACAACTAATTTTGGGAATATTACTATCCACATTATTGGCTATCGCCTTGCTTAAAAGTGAACTTAAACCCGAAAATCTCGCCATTATGACTATATTTTTCATTCCAATCTTTCTGTATCTAAGCCATTATTATTATTTGATGCTAATATTTCCCGCTATCATAAAACACAAGCCCGTTCGATACACTATTTCAGTATTGATAATAACCAACATAATATTTACCATCCTGCTGAAACTCGGTTTAACTTCCAATCAAATTATCAATCCAGAATGTGGTATATATTCAGCAATCCTAATTATATTTCCGATTGTATTGTTATATTGGAATAAGCTCAAGCACACCGATTTAATAGAAAAATAATTCACCATATATTTCTTCTGATACATCGTGACTGCAATGAAAACCCCTAAACTTTCGCTGTGATGAACGCTTTTCGTTTATTGGATGGAACGGGCAATTAATTTATTAGAAACGAAATATCGATTCACTGCAGATGCACATAGATGAATACAAATGGAAAATATTATTCGTAGGAGCACGGCGCGTCCTGTCTATACAATAGGTGCGTTCCCGAACCCCTTCAATTTGTCGGGCGCCATAACCGCACCGGCGATAGCGGAAGTGGAAATATATGATATAAGAGGGAATGTTGTAACCC
>QNEG01000174.1 GCA_003645115.1 bacterium
ATTTCCTGACAATCTGGATTCGAACCCCGATGAAATGCACCGTCTGGTGCTTCGAATCCCCTACGCTCCATAATTTTATTTCGGTGATTTATTTAATCCACACCATAAAAATTAATTTCCTTATAAAATGACTCTGTAATAGTGGTGTAAAATTAAAATTCTGCTGGGAGGTAGTTACAAATTATAAACATTGCGGACTATATTAAACTCGACCCTAAAAAAACTGAATTCCAATGAGAGTGGTGGAAAAATTTATATCATACATTATCTTTCCACCAATTCAATATATCTTCTAATGATTGTTTCAGCGGGATTTGCGGTTTCCAATTCACTGCATCGGTGATTTTTTGGTGGCTACCGTAAATCTGTGGGACATCTATCGGGCGAAGTCTTTCCGGGTCGGTTTGAACATCTACATCGATACCGGAAAGTTCTATTAAAATATCGAGTATATTTTGAATTTTCACCGGATTACCAGAACATACATTGAACACTCCGGTATCCACATTTTGGAGTAGCAATCTATATGCTCGGACTACATCTCGGACATCGGTGAAATCTCTTTGAGCGGATAAATTTCCCACTCGAACTATGGGTTCTTTTTTGCCATCAGCAATTTGTGCGATTTGCTTTGCGAATGCCGAAGTTACAAAATTCGCTGATTGTCGTGGACCGATATGATTAAATGGTCGCGCCAGTATAATTGGCATATCCCAGATAGTAATATATTGTTGCGCGCCCATATCCATCGATGCCTTAGTAGTGGCATATATATTTTGTGGGTTGATACAGGAATCCTCCGAAAATGGCAGACTATGTTTATCTTTCGGAGCACCATAAATTTCGCCAGAGGATATTAGCAATAGTTTAGTATCTGGTTTTTTCTGTCGTGCCCATTCCAGCAGATTCAATGTGCCAATCAAATTTACCTGCCAGGTGTTGAGTGGGTCTTGATTAGCCTGAGGAACAAAAGTTATCGCCGAAAGATGAACCACTGCATCGGGAGCAAATTCATCCAATGAGAACCAATAATTTTCTCTTCTATCTGACACATCACCGGGATAAAGTGGAATATCGTATGGATTAAGATGTTGGACGGAGGCATTGCGGTAATATAATCCACCGACTCGATATCCGGCATTCAGCAATTCCTCCAGAAGATATCCACCGACAAATCCCTCGATTCCTGTGATAAATACTTTGTTTATAGCCATATCGAAGTTATTGCTAAAATCAAGTTATAGTTTACTTTGATATTTTTTCATATCTTTTCAAATCTGCTTCCACCATCATTTGCACCAGTTGTTCAAAAGATAGTTCCGGTTCCCATCCCAGTTTATCCTTTGCCTTTTGTGGGTTCGCCAGCAGGTGATGGACTTCTGCTGGACGGAAAAATTTCTCTGATACTACCACCAGTGTCTTCCCGGTTCTTACATCGATACCTCGCTCATTCATTTCCTCACCTTCCCATTGAATATCGAAACCTGCGGCATTGAATGAAATAGTAGCGAAATCACGGACAGAATGCGCCTTGCCAGTGCCAATCACGAAATCTTCGGGTTTTTCCTGCTGGAGCATCAACCACATCATTTTCACATAATCGCCGGCATAGCCCCAGTCTCGTTTCGCATCGAGATTTCCCAATTCCAACTTATCCTGTAATCCATATTTAATTCTGGCTACTGCATCGGTGATTTTCCGAGTGACAAATTCTTTCCCTCTCCGCGGAGATTCGTGATTGAATAATATTCCCGATACAGCAAAAATATCATAACTTTCTCGATAATTAACCGTGATAAAATGAGCATAAACTTTTGCCACGCCATAGGGACTTCGTGGATAAAATGGTGTTTTTTCACTCTGTGGCATTTCCTGCACCTTGCCGAACATTTCCGATGATGATGCTTGATAAAATTTAGTATCGGGTTTCTCGTATCGAATCGCTTCCAACATTCTGGTCACACCTATTCCAGTAGCCTCGCCTGTATATACAGGCTGGTCCCAGGATGTGGGGACAAAAGATTGCGCCGCAAGATTATATACCTCATCGGGTTGTATCTCGCGGATTAGTTTCATCAATGACATCTGATCCAGCAAATCCGCCTGAACAAATTGTATGGAATATCTCAAATGTTCCACTCGTTCGAAATTTTCTGTGGAATTCCTTCGAACCATTCCATAAACTTTATATCCTTTTTCCAACAGGAAATCGGCAAGATAAGAACCATCCTGCCCTGTGATTCCTGTGACCAATGCCTTTTTCACCAGTATTCCTCCTTATTAGAATCAATGTAATTCCCGAATAGCATAAATCTACATAATAGACGATACATTATAATTTCGTCTATACAAAAATATTATGCAATTATTATCTAATCATCAATAATCGCAACCGTTTGTCCGCACTGGAAGAATAACTATATTTCATCAATTACATTTTTCAGAACATCGACTGTCTCTTGCGGAAGTTTATCGAATCCCTTTGTTTCCTCAGCACGAGTTTGTATGAATTCTATTCTGTCTGCTATTCTGTTTTTCAAGAATTTGAAATATTCATCATCATCTTCAGATGGAGAAAATCCATTTACTGGCATATATGAAAAATCGTCGATACGAGGGAATTTGTCGAATTCTGCTTCCTGTTCGAGTAATTTTTCCAGTATTCCCAAAGTAACTTCCTTGGGGATTTCCTTACCCATAAAATTACCTGTGTTCAAAATATAGCAGTGAATACCTTTTTCAAACAATTCCTTGAATTTTTCATAATCATTAGCCAACGGATATGTTCTGAACGGATTAGCATAAGGCTCTACTACCAGTTTGTCCAGGCTGACACCTACTACTCGCTCGGCACTGGTGCGTTTTGTAGCGAGAGTAGTTCCCATAGTGCTGGCGAGTATTGGATTGTCGATTTTCACTATTGGCGGGATTGCAGGATCCTTCATCAGCCAGAACACCGCCGAAATCGGACTATCCATTTTATCTATTCTATTAGGCGACCATAGCCGAGACTTTATAGCTCTACCATTGCCATTGCGAATATCCTCGGTAACCAAATACATCTTCCCCTGGTCATCGCGGGAAATTCCAACATTTTGTGCGGTAAGGATGAATTTATTGTCAGGATGTCCGATAGAATAGTCTGCAGTCTTGTCGAAATATGATGGTTCCAATGCAATAGATGTCAGGTCAGAAGTATTGATTATGAATGCGTCATCGTGAGTAATTGTGGTCTTATATTTTCCACCGTGTTTTGCGTGAGTCAGAGTAGATTTTCCAGAACCGGAAAGACCGAAAAATGCGAATACTTTTTCTACATCATCATATCGTTTAATACCGCCATGGCATGCGACATAACCGTGTCTATCTGCTGTGCCCCATCCGAGAGTCAATGTTCCCTTTTTGAATTCGCCGAAATATCGCACTCCCAGCAATGCTGCCACATTATGCTCTGGATCGAAAAATGTCAGTCCCAATGGAAAATCGGGATGATGCCAGTCGGGATTGGAATACACAAATATTTCCAGATCATCTATAGGCGTGGAACTCTCATACATTTCTTTGTATTTCGTATTTAGCGGCTGAAAATTTAGTAGCCAATTCAATACTATGTTTTCGAAACCCTCGGGCACCAATAAATTCGCCTTCACCATAAAATCCTGATGCAGTCCGATTACTGCTTCAGCGTGATACATCCTGTTATATCTGGTCTGATACACTGCCTCTCGAATAATTGTAGTGTATTCTTTTTCATCGATACCGGGAGTAAATGCGATTCTTCGCGCTTGAGCACATCGCCCATATACTGCACCATCATTGAATACCAGTATCTTCGCGCCACTGGGTAAACCATGGAATTCTGGTTCATAAACCGGAATATCGGTTACTATTGTTCCGGGCGAATTTTCCGCTAAGTAATACGCTTCCGCTACCGATTCTACTTTATATACATTGTTCCGGTGAAATGCCGACTCGATTATGCTTCTGAAAGAGCTTATTCGAGCTTTGTCTTTCAACGATGAAAAAACCATTTTTACTACTCCGTTTTTTGGTTGAGAAATCATCGATTACAAAGTATAATTAAAGTTATTTTAATACCAAAGGATTTTTTAGAATTAATTATTAATGTTTATGAACACAGTAATAGTGCACATAGATATGGATGCATTTTTTTGTTCGGTGGAGCAACTGGACAGACCAGAGCTGCGAGGGAAAGCGGTGATAGTAGGTGGAAATCCTTTCCAGGGAAGAGGAGTAGTATCATCGGCTTCTTATGAGGCTCGCCGGTATGGAGTTCATTCTGCTATGCCATCGAAGCAGGCGTATAGACTTTGTCCGAATGCGATATTTCTGCGCCCAAGATTCAAGCGGTATGAGCAATTCGCCGAAAGAATATTTAAATTGCTGGAAGAATATACTCCATTGGTAGAACCAGCCTCCATCGATGAGGCATATATAGATTTAAGCGGGACAAAATCACTTTTCGGCGACCCGGTAGATACCGCCCGCAAAATAAAACATCGCATAAAAAACGATATAGGGTTGCCGGTATCTGTGGGAGTGGCGCCGAATAAATTACTGGCAAAAATTGCCAGCGACAGTGGCAAACCGGATGGACTTGTAGTGGTTCGAGAAGACCAAATTTCCGATTTCATGGAACCATTGCCGATAAAAGCTCTTCCAGGTGTCGGCTCGAAATTTGTAGAAAAACTCAATAG
>QNEG01000175.1 GCA_003645115.1 bacterium
AACAAGATGTCCCCATAGTGTGGGCAAAGATTATTACTATAGTCCGAAAAGATGATTATTTACCTGTAAGAGAAGAATATTATGACGAACATAATAAACTTATGCGACTGATTAATTTTTCTAATATCCAGGAGATGAGTGGAAGAAAAATTCCCACTGTAATCGAAGTGATTCCCCAAAATAAACCTGGACAGAAGACCATAATTAAATATAAAAAAGTCCTGTTCGATATAAAACTCGACGACGATATATTCACACTGCGCAATTTACGCAAAGGCAAATGAGGTGAAATATGATATTTAAATTCGCATATAGAAATATACTTCGGCAGAAACGACGCACTTTCTTCACCATAATGACGATGACGGTAGGTTTTACATTGGCGGCAATTATCATCGGTTGGACGGATGGCTCGTATAACTTGATTATCGAGAAATTCACTCGAGCTTATCTCGGACATATACAAATTCATTACCAGGATTATTTGGAACAGCCCACATTATATAAAAATATAGATAATTACCGAGAGGTAGGAAAAAAATTAGATGAATTGCAAACCGCAGAATCATGGGCACCGAGACTATATGCTGCTGGATTGGTATCGGTTGGAGAAAAAAGCACCGTAGGTCAGATAATCGGAATCGACCCGATTCTGGAAAATAAAGCCACCGGTTTCCACAAGCAAGTGAAAAAAGGGAAAACCATTTCAAAAACTCCCGCCAAACAAGTAGTGATAGGGAAAGTGTTGGCGAAAACTCTTAACGCTTCTATCGGCGATACATTGTATATTGTCTCACAGGCTGCCGATGGTTCAATAGCGAATGATATGTATAAAATTATCGGTATCGTTGAAAGTGACGACCAGATGAAAGATAGAATGGCAATATATATGCATCTGTATGATGCACAAAAATTGATGGTGCTGGAAAATCGTGTCCACGAAATAGTGGTGATGGTCGAGGATATTAATAAAGTCGATGAAGTAGTTTCTCAAATTGAAAATAGTCTGAATAATTCCCAATTGAATGTCCTTCCCTGGATGGAGGTAAACAAATCTTTTTATGCGACAATGCAAATGGACAAAGAATCAAATAATATTTTGTCTTATGTGGTTATGTTAATAGTAGGAATTGGAGTGCTGAACACGGTGCTAATGGCTGTCCTGGAAAGGACTCGCGAATTCGGTGTCCTGAAAGCATTAGGAACCAGACCATTGCAGATATTTATCCTGATTATCGTAGAAGTATTAATTATGACTATCGCCAGCATAGTATTGGGCGCTATTCTGGGAACTGCAGCTAATTATGCTCTTTCCCATTACGGAATAAAAATGCCAGTGTCATACGATTTGGCGGGAGTTACTTTTGATACTTTGATATCGGAAGTGAACCTGAAAAGTATAGTGTTCCCATCGGTATTGGTTATTCTGGCTGCTCTTCTGGTTAGTCTGTTTCCGGCGGTTTATGCAGCAAAAACAGAACCAGCCAAAACTATGAGATTTCATTGATTATAAAGGAAGGTGAATTATGCTATATATAAAACTCGCTTGGAGAAATATATTCCGAAATAAGCGCAGGACCATAATCGCAGGATTGGCTATCGGTATGGGATTGGCAGCATTAATTTTTACCGATGCTTTTATTATCGGCGAGGAAAGAAATATGATTTATTCTGCCACATCCACATTCGCTGGAGAAGCTCAAATCTTTCGAGTGGGCTATCGTGAGACCCAGGAATCAGAATTGACTATCAATAATTATAAGAGCATAGTAGAAAATTTGCAGAGTGAACCGATTGTGGATAAGTTCACATCGCGAGTTAGTGTATTTGGCACAGTATCCGCACCAGCGAATATGGCGGGTGTCCAAATTTTTGGCATAGAACCAGAAACCGAAAGGGAAATGTCCATATTGGATGAGGCAATAATCGAGGGTGAGTATTTCGCCGATGATAATATGCGCAATATATTAATTGGAAAAAAACTGGCAGAAATTCTCGAAGTAGGATTGGGGGATAGAATAGTTCTAACAGTGTCGCAGGCGGAAAGTGGAGATTTAATCCAGGAATTATTTAAAGTCTCTGGCATTTTCGATTTCGGCGAACGCGCTATGAATTCCGCTGCCGCATTTATTAGAATCGAAAAGGCACGAGATATGCTGGCTATCGGAGAAACCGCACATATTATTTCAATAAAATTCATAAATCCTGAATTGAGTAAAAATAATCGATTACCATTTTGGGATAAATATTCGAAAAATGGGAACAAAGCGGTTTCATGGACCGAATTGTTCCCGCAATTAGTATCGATATTCGAATTCGCATTTGTAGCAAAACTGTTTATCAGTATTATATTGATGGGTGTGGTGGTATTCGTGATTCTCAATACATTGTTTATGTCATTGTATGAGAGAATGTTCGAATTCGGCATACTTCGAGCTATCGGGACTAGACCACTCGGTGTGGCAAAACTTATTTTGCTGGAAGCTGGAGCGCTTTCGGTGATTAGCATTGTTTTCGGCTCTGTTATCGTATTGATAGTGAATCTAATCTTGATGAAAGTGGGAGTAGATATTACCGGCACTGAGATGGTCGGAGTAGCTATTAGAGAAAAAATTTATCCCGTGTTGAGAGTTTCGCAATTTACAATCAATCCATTAGGAGTATTATTATTCACGGTTATAGTGGGAATTTATCCGGCTTTGTATGCTGCAAAGTTAAATCCTGCAAAAGCTATCAGGAAAAGTCTATGATATATTTAATTTTGTATCAGGCAATTGGAATTTTAGCTATTTATATGATTTTTCGAATAGGAACGAATTTATGGTTTCATCTCAAAGTGAAAAGAAATTGTAATATTAATACAAAATCTGGTATTAAGGTCCAAAGTAATGGAGAAAAAAGAATTGCCAATTGGTTATACGATAGAAATATACAATTTATTTATGATAAACCTTTATATGGAGTATTATTAGGTGGTTATAGACCAGATTTCAGAATCAAACGCAGCAGAGGGAAAGATATTATCATCGAATATTGGGGTAGAATGGATTTGAAAAAATATCGAATTAAACGCAGAAAAAAGAAGAAATTTTATATGAAGAAAGGTTTTATCCTGATAAGTATAGAACCACACCAAAAGGTAGAAAAAATATTATGGGATAGTTTTAAGATGTTTTATTATCGTAACAATAATAGTTAGGAAAAAGAACCATTATGTATCGTAATAAGAAAGATAAATTATAGGATGATACATCTCGCAAAGGAGATAAAAATGGATGAGCAAATCGGCAAAGAAGTAATCGTTACCGAGAATTTAAAAAAGACCTACCACGATAATGGTATTCCAGTTTATGCTGTTCGAGGAGTAGATTTGACTATCACTCGAGGAGAATTTACCGCAATTATGGGACCATCGGGTTCGGGAAAGACTACTTTGCTTAATTTGATTTCAGGATTGGATACTCCCACAGAGGGAAAAGTATGGCTGAATTCGAAATTAGTCTCTGAAATGACTGGAAATGAATTGTCAGATTTCAGGCGAGATAATATCGGTTTCATTTTTCAGGCATATAATCTTATTCCGGTGCTTACGGTGGAAGAAAATGTAGAATACATAATGCTTCTACAGGGAGTTCCACCAGAGGAAAGGCATAAGCGTGTCCTAAAGATATTGGAAGAAGTAGGATTGGTGGAGATGATAGACCGAAAGCCACCGCAACTTTCTGGTGGTCAGCAACAACGAGTAGCGGTAGCTCGAGCTATGGTAGCGAAACCGGCTATTATCCTGGCAGATGAACCCACAGCTAATCTCGATTCTGAAACCAGTGGAGAATTATTGGATATGATGCGGAAATTGAATGAATCTACTGGAATGACATTCCTGTTCTCCAGCCACGACCCGATTGTTATCCAGCGAGCACGCAGAGTTATTACTCTCACCGATGGCAAAATCTCGAATGATAAAATTAAACGATAAATCTAATACTCATTTGACATTTCTCCCACAAAATCTATATTGGCAGAAAATCGAGATGGTATCCAGTGAAAATGAGATTAAAAATTATTTATATCGGTATATTAATTGCCATAATTTCTACCTTACCAGCGGAATTCGATATCGGTGGGTATTACAAGAATTTTTTTATGCTATACGATATGCCAGAATATATGTCCTTTCAGAACCAATTTTCAGGCACTATGACCAATACTTTCCGGTTCGAATTTACATATTCTCCGGAGGATTTTACATCGTTCAATCTGGCATACAATATTTCTGCCTCCGTAATAGAACCATCTCTTGCCGGTGAGGGTTTGGGATTTGGAACACCCACTCAGAATAAATATCGCTTCAATGATATCGCACCGAAAATATATTCGCTGGATAAAGATTCTGCGGGAATTCTGCAGGTCGCACAGAATCTGGATAGAGCTTATTTTCGAGTTAGTGCAAAATTTCTGGATGCATACATCGGAAGGCAGGTAGTAGCTTGGGGCTCTGGAAGAATGGTCAATCCATCCAATGTTATTTCACCATTCTCTTATGATGAATTGGACAAGGAGGAATATATCGGTGTGGACGCCGTGCGAGTTAGAATACCGGTGGGTGCGCTCTCCGAAATCGATATGGGATATATCGCGGGAGAACGATTCCGAATGAATAACAATGCTTTTTTCATAAATACGAGATTATATCTACTTCAAACCGATGTTACTT
>QNEG01000176.1 GCA_003645115.1 bacterium
GAATATTGTGGAGGCGGAAAAATTATTCGGATTGAATTTGGAAAATCTTTGCGAGGAAGAATTCAGGCGATATATTGAGGAATATCCACTTACGGGAATCTTGTTAAAAGGTGGACATTCCAGCGGAAATATAGTGAAGGATACATTTATAACCTGCGATAATACATACACTTATCAGCGAGAAAGAGTGAATAGACAAATTCGAGGAACTGGCTGTGCGCTATCATCGGCATTGGCTGTTTTTAGCGCAAAACAAAAGAATATGGAGAAAATTTTTCTGCATACGGAAAAATTTATGGACAAACTTATTTATGAAAGCGATTATTAGATTAAATTTCATCACACATAGAAAAACGGAGAGGTGATAATTATGCTAAAACGAACCATATTGCTAATGCTAATATTATGTTCGGTATTGTATTGTAAACAGGAAGCAGAAAAACCGCCGACAGAATTCGAATTGGGTATAAATCTTTTCGAGGGCGGAGACCTTACCGGCGCAATCGAGATGTGGCAGATAGCACTGGAAAAAGCCCCCAAACTCGCTCCTGCCTGGTTTAATATGGCTACAGCATACGATATGCTGAATCAGGATTCTATGGCATTGATATGCTATAAAAAAGCAGCGGAACTGGACACTGCCGATGAAGACCCCTGGATTTATATGGCGCAAATTTATCGTAAGCAGAAAAATTTTGAGAAAGTAGCGGAAAGTTATGAAAATGCTATCGACCGAAAATCCGATGACCCCGAATTATTTAATAAATTGGGCATCGCTTATGACCAACTGGGACAATATTCATCTGCGTTGGCAATGCTTAATAGTGCAGTCGAGCGGGATTCTTTCTATATGAGCGCTTGGGTGAATAAATTGATAGTTCACAATCATTCCGGGCAATACGATAGCACAATTTATTATAAGGAAAAGTTTTTGTCCATATTCGACGATGAACCAGTAAGTTATGTCCAATTTGCAATCGCATATCACTATCTGGGACAGGAGGAAAATGCTCTTGCCGCAATAGATTCTGCACTTGCTATCTATCCCGATTTAGCATCGGCACATTATTATAAGGGATTGATATTACTAACACTGGATAAACTCGATGAGTCTATGGCTGAAATAACTCGCGCAGTGGAATTGGTTCCGGATTATCGTGAGATTGCAAGCCAAGATGAAGAACTCGAACCGATTAAAAATACTCGGCAATTTCGTGAATTGATAGAACAGAAAGAATAACTATGTCCTCAAATGTTTCAATAATCGGCGCAGGTGCCTGGGGAACTGCATTCGCAATTCATCTGGCGAGAATGGGAATTGAAACTAAACTTTGGGTCAGAGAAAGTGATGTATGCAACAATATAAGAGAGAACAGGAGAAATAATACTTTTCTACCCGATATCGAAATTCCCGATATTGTTTATCCAACCACCGATTTGAATGAAGCGCTATGCGAAGCCAAAATAGTATTCTGGGCAGTTCCCACTCAATTCCTGCGCGATGTAGTGGAAAATGCAAACTGCCATAGTAATGCTATCCATATCGCTATGTCCAAAGGGATAGAACGAGATAAATGGGAATTCCCATATCAGATTCTAGGGAGTAATTTGGGAACAGATGAATTAGTAGTCCTTTCTGGTCCCAGTTTTGCCGAGGAGGTAGCAAAAGGTCTTCCCACTGTGATAGTATCAGCATCAGAGAATATCAAACTGGCAAGATCTGTCCAGAAATTGGTTTCTAATAAGAATCTGAGAGCATACGTAAACACCGACCCACTCGGCGTGTCGTTGAGCGGTGCATATAAAAATATCATCGCAATTGCATCGGGAATATCCGAGGGATTAGGATTGGGACATAATACTCGTTCCGCATTGATTACTCGTGGACTATCAGAATTGACTCGACTGGGAAAAAAATTAGGAGCAGATAGAAATACATTCTTTGGTGTCGCCGGAGTAGGAGATATGGTGCTTACCTGCACCAGCAACTTAAGCAGAAATTATTCGTTCGGTATTCGAGTGGGAACTGGAGAAAATCCACAGGATATTTTATCGGAGATGAAACAGGTGGCAGAAGGCGTGTTTACTACTTTTGGCGCAATTTATTTTGCGGATAAATTCGATGTGGATATTCCAATTGCAAAGTCGGTGCATAGAATAATCTGGGAAAATTCATCACCGCAAAATGAAGTGATTAGACTTATGGAAAGACCACTGAAAAATGAATGGGCGTAAAAAAAGATTTATATTAACATATACACAAAAAAATATAGAAGAGTCGGATATATTCGATGCCATTTCGATGATTGGGAAACACGGCAGAGATGCATTTCCGGTAGCACGGAAGAAATTATTAAAATCGGTGCTCGGTTCACATAGAAGATTTATGCTGTATAAATTGCTGTGGTGGCTTCCGTTTATTTTTAATTCCAATCCACCGATTCAGAAATGGGAAAAAATTGCAATGGATATGCCCGCTAAATCGCTTGTGGAAAGCATATTGGGAATGATAATTTCCCGCGAGCGTGGGAATTCCCATAAGCAAATATTCAGCGAGTCCCAGATAAACAATGCAGTAAAATTCTTGAGAAATTACACAATGGGAATTCCCATTTTGTTCCGAATGCGAATTAGGGACAAAAACAACATTAATGAATTGATAATTACTATCGGTGTCGCTGGTAGTGGAAAAAGTAAATTTATCCAGCAGAAATATTCACATTACGAAAGAATAAGTATGGACCGGGTTCGAGGGATATATTCATTGGATCCTGCCGACCCCGAGCAAAGTCAGTTAGCGTATAGATACTGTATCCCGCAATTGGAAAAAGTATTGGCACAGGGAAAATCCGCTATCTGGGATGCAACATCACTAACTCAATCCAGCAGAAAAGGAATTTTAACTTTGGCGAGAAAGTATAATGCGAAAGTTATTACTATATTTTTCGATATACCTATAGATGAGGTAAAACGAAGGAATCGAAGTCGTCGGCGAGTGGTTCCCGAAAATGTAATCGATGAGCAAAACGCAAAACTGGAACCCCCTCATATATGGGAAACCGATGAAATTATTATTGTGGATAAAAATTGGAGGGAAAATGAAAACGAAGGAAATATTGAAGGAACTGGTTAGTTTTAAGACCGATAATCCCACAGATGACCAATATTCCAAATGTGCAGAATATATCGCAGAGCGTTTGAAAGATTTAAAGTTTGAAGTGGAAATAGTCGATGGCGGAGATGGAACTATTGTAAAACCTAATGTAATTGCGGAAAAAAATTTTGCTGGTAATGAAACTATTTTGTTTTCCGCTCATTATGATGTAGTCCCAGCGGATGAAGGCTGGAATAATAATCCCTGGACACTTACCGAAAAAGATGGGAAATTGTTCGGTCGTGGAACATCCGATGATAAAGGTGCCATCGCCGCCTTTATTTCCGCTATGGAAGAAATCTCGCCTGCGATTGGAGTAAAAGCGATTATTGCCTGTGATGAGGAAGTCGGTGGCGAAGACGGATTGGGATATATCACAAAAAATCATTTTTCCTGGTTGTCAGATATCTCCATGGCGTGGATTGCAGACGCTTCCACTGCTTTCGTGGGAATCGGTGCATCAGGAGTTCTGGGAGGAGAAATTACTGTCTATGGCAAGGGTGGACACGCAGGTTATCCTCACAAGGCGGACAATGCGGTTCATAGGCTCGTAGAATTGATGACAGAAATTCGTGAGTATGAAAATATCGCCCTGCAAAAACGGTCATCAGCGAAATCTCCGCCCGGAAGTCCATATCCTAATGTGTGGGGAAGATTCTCTATGACTATGTTGAAAGCCGGAGCGAAAACCAATATAATTCCAGAGAAAGCATCTATGAGTTTCGATTTACGGTATCTTCCCGAGGAAACTCGCAGTGCCGTAGAAAATGAATTTCGAAAATTTTTCGATGAGATATGTGCAAAAATGGGGATTAAGGCGGAATTGAAATATGTTTACGGACATAATGGATATATTCAACCGATAACCACTCGAGTAAGGGAATTTGGCCAAAGATTATCCACCATATTTTCAGGGATAGATTTTGCCAGTGAACTGGGCGGGAACGATGGACCGTTCCTATTCGAATTGGGAATTCCCACCGTAGCATTCGGTCCTATAGACCCAGATTCAAAATTCCATATGCCCGATGAATTCATTCGCATAGATACATTAAAAAAAATGGTGCAGGCGATAAAGTCGATATACGGAAAATCGAGCTGATGCTTTGATTAAATATACTTCATTTATTTTCGAGGGTCGGGGATACCTAATTCAGAAAATGCTTTCCTGCGAAGTCTGCAGGCGGGACATTTTCCACAGTGATTATCTCCACCAAGATAACAAGACCAGGTCAGTTCATACGGAACATTTAGTTTGATTCCAAGCTTAATAATTTCAGATTTCCGCATATGAAGTAATGGCACTACTATCTTCAGTTTTCTTTCTGGACGCCGTCCCAGATTTATGGATTGCTCCATTGCGTTTACGAATATTTCTCTGCAATCTGGATATCCTGAACTGTCCTCCTCCACAAAACCTGCGAAAATAGTTCCAGCACCGATAACCTCAGCCCAAGCAGCAGCGATAGATAGCATTATTCCATTGCGGAAAGGCACATAAGTAGATGGAATCTCGCCGGCATCGGGCGATTGTTCAGGAACAGGTATAGA